>JAUVCD010000827.1 GCA_030590865.1 Myxococcales bacterium
CCGTGGCTCGGACCAGGCAGGCGGGCGGGGCATCTCGATCCAGCGCGGTCCGGACACGGGCCTGGACTGCAGCGCCACGCTGCGCGCGTCCGTGGTCGAGCAGAACCACGAGGTCGGTGTCTTCGTGGGCGCCGCGGTTGCCACCATCGAGGGCATTGTGGTGCGCGCCACCCAGCCACGAGCCTCAAACCTCGGCGGCGGGCGGGGTATCTCGATCCAGTACGATCCGGCCACCGGCCTGGGCTCCATCGGCACGCTGCGCACTTCTGTGATCGAGCAGAACCACGACATCGGTCTGTTCGTCGCGAGCTCCGAAGTCGTCGTCGAAACCACGGTGGTGCGCACCACCGCAGCGCAATGGTCCGATGGGCTGTTCGGCGACGGGATGGTGGTCTTCGCGGGGCCGCAGGCGGCGAGTGCCACCGCCTCGAGTTGTCTCTTCGAAACCAGCGTTCGGGCTGGCATTGCCGTCTTCGGCGCGACTGCAACCATCGGCACCTCTGCGCTGGAGTGCAACGCCATCCAGTTGAACGCGGAGAGCCTCGGCGGCTCGGAGGGCGTAGTCCAGAACGTCGGAGGCAACGTCTGCGCCTGCGGCTCCGCGGCGGCGGAGTGCCAGGTCATGTCCACCGGCATCCAGCCTCCCGATCCGCCCTAGCGTTGCCGGCGGTGTCCTAGGGGCCTCGGTCGTTGAGAAGCTTCCGCTGCCTTGTCCCGAGCACTCGGTGAAACCGCAGGATCCCGCGCCGCCGCAATCGAGCAAACGCGACGTGCCGCCCGTGTTCGTCGTGCCCCCGGTGTCCGTGGCACCGCTCCCGGCTTGGCCGCCAGTCTCCAGACTGTGATGGGTGGCTCACACCTGACTCACATTTGACGGGACGGTCGTGAGATCAGCGGGTCGACGTGCATTCCCCTCGCGAGCCGATGTCGAATGTCGGACAATAGTGTCTGTGGGAACGCCATATCGCCACAATCAGGTCTGCCCTCGCTGCGGTGCGTCGCTGTTGAAGACTCGGCTGAGCAACACGATGCTTCACGTCTGCGACACCTGCCGCGGCGTGTGGCTCGACCACCAATCAACGACGCGAATTGTCGAAGCCCTCGAGGCCGACGTCACCGCTGTGTTGGAGAGACTGACCGGACCGGCGGAGACCAAGGTCGACGCGTCGACGGGTGGCCTCCCCTGCCCCGACTGTGGCCACACCCTCGCGGTCAGACGTTTCTTCCCAGGCAACGTGACGGTAGACATCTGCCGCGACCATGGGATCTGGTTCGACGCCCACGAGCTCCAGAAGATGTCGAGAGCTGCCGATCGCCACCGGCGGAGCAAGTCGCGAAAGCTCCGAGATGGCGCGGCGGAACCGTCGCAGGACAGCTCCACCACCGACAACTCGGGCGCCGCGAGAGCGGCCGGATTAGCCAGTGGCATCCAATGGCTGTTCAGCAGTGCGGCCGCGCTGTTGAAAGTAGAGGGTTCACCGGAGCCCACACCCGAAAGCCCAGGTCGCAACGACTGGGCACCGACCGCTCGGCGACCCAAGAAGAGAAAGGCTCGACCCGAGCCTTCACCCGAAAGCCCAAGTCGCGACCAATGGACACCGACCGCTCGGCGACCCAATAGGTAGGTCGATCCAGTCCCCAGGCGACGGACCTCGAACGGACCACCAGCCTGAAGCCGTCAGCCTGAGTTCTTGGCCCGACAGCATCGAAAGCCAGTGGAGTAATCGTGATAGCCGGCGTCGTGCGCCACGGTGGTGAAGAGGCAGCCCGGTCCGAGCTCGCCGGTGGTGCTGTAGAACCCGCCCATGAAGATGCCATTGCCGACCTGCACGTGCTGGTACTGGCGCCCTACGCTTTCGGCCTCGAATCGGGTCAAGAACGCTCCCGTCACCGTACCGCTGACCCATTCGTGCAGGTTGCCGATCATGTCGTGCACGCCCAGCTCGGACTTGCACAGGGGAAACGCTCCCGTCTTCGCTAGAAAGCCGGACATCTTGTTCAACGCCGGGCTGTTGAAGTGTCTTTCGTAGTCGTGGCCGCCTCCGAACATCTGCATGAGGAGGTGGCTCTTGCCGTTGTTGCAAGGCCGAGGGTTGCCCCTCCCGTTCGGGATGGCTCTCGTGCCTCGACATGCCAGCATCCACTCGCCGCGAGAGCAAAGACGCTTACCGACCTGCAGGCACGCAGCCTGCGCCTCGACGCGGCTGATGTAGCCCTGCGGGAAGACGCCGCTTTCGCTGACGGCAGCATAGCTCGACTCCAAGGCGGGTCGTTCGAAGTATGGATGGACCTCCCCAATGCCCGCCGGCGTAATGGCTCTCAAGTGAGCCTCATATCGGTCGATGCAGAACCGTCCGACGAGCACCATGTCACTCGAACAGGGTGATGACACGGGCACCGCGACAGGCGACCCATTGGAACGAGAACCACCGTCGACCGCCGCTACGCTCGGCGTGTTGGCGCGGCACCGAGTCGACGGCGTCGTTATCTCTCCCTGGCTGGCTGCGCTCTCGCCATGACCCCCGACCGCCGCTTCTTCAGTTCCCGCTTGAGGGTCGTTGAGCGAGCAGGACGCCATCACGAGCACGACACAAATCCATGATCCTTCCATTACGGTTGAGCCACCTCGGTGCGCCTTGCTGAACCCAACTAGTGGTCGTCCCGACGCCACAAAGTGTGACCATCCGGAAGCTGATTCTCAGCGCCCTACTTGCACGGCAAGTCGGTGTGCGAGCTGCTGACCTTGACCTCCTCTGGTTCCACCCCGGGTTCGCATCTCATCACGTTGCGAAGGTCTGGTGGATAGGCCGCGTAGGCCACCTTGTGCCGGAGCGCGCGCCCGGACTTGCGGGCCTCCTTGCTCGCTCGGAGGCTGCGCTTCCGGCAGTCGGAGAGCTGCTCGTGCTCCTTGCGCAGGTCAGCCACTCGTTGTTGCAGAGAGGGGGACTGCAGCGCTGCCTCCACCTTACCGAGGAACGTGCCGGTACTTCCCAATTCCCCCAAGAACTCTCCTTCGGCGTCCAGTGAGGCGTCGACGGCGGCGCAGAGCTGCTGGTGTTCCAAATGGCCAAGCCCCTCGGCCCACGATTGCGCGCTGAGGAGCAGTCGTGGGGTAGCGTCGACGACTTGGGTCTTGAAGGAGCGCTTGGAGTGCTGGCACCACTGCGCATTGCCGAGAACGCACAGGTCGGTATTGAGATAGATCGACAGCGCGGCCGGCTCGACACGGGTGGCATCGACGGGACGAGGCTCGTCGCGAGGCCAGAAGCCATCGTCCCCCACCGCAATGGTCACGTCGAAGGTGCTCTCGAGGGCCAGATAACCTCCGAAGAGCTGAGCACCGAACCCCAGCCCGGGCTGCAAGCCCCAGCCCGAGTCCAGCTCCAGATGGTCGTCCCGACCCAAGCTCCACAGGACCATGAACTTGCTCAGCACATAGAGTTCGACGCCCCCCACGATCTCCACGAAGGCGCCGCGAGCCTTGACCCCTTGGTGGAAGCTGGTGAGGCCGTGTCGGTCGTCGCCCCAGTGTCCGAAGCTGATGCCCGTGGAGATGGCCGGCCGAAAC
>JAUVCD010000203.1 GCA_030590865.1 Myxococcales bacterium
GTTGTCGTGTTTGCAGGTGCGGAACTCGTGTCCATAGCGAGAACCGCAGGTTGGGCAGATTTTTGCCGCCTCCGAATCCTCGTCAGGTTCGCCGCCCCCCGCGAAATCATTGGCTTGACTCGGCACGACAGCTGCCAGACCACGGGAGAGCTTCGGCGCTTCTGGCGCCCCGTGGGCTCGCCGTAGAAAGGCGACTAGCAGTGCGATGCCCGCGGCCACGGTGGCACCAGCGAGGATCCACAGGAAAAAATCGCCTGCCATCATCAAATTCTAGCAGAGACATCCCAACAGTCCCGTCGGAGCACGGATATTGCCAGCCGCCCTTGGAAAGACAGTCGGTCTCAGTCGATGTCGATGCCTTCGTGCTTCTTCAGGTAGTCTCGTACCTGCCGGCACACCCAATCGGAGGTGGGGCGGGTGATGGCCGCGGTACCGCCGAGGGCTTTGATGGCGTCGACCGTCGGTTGAAGATCTTGCTCGAGCTCGCGGTTGAACAGTCCCATGTCGACTGTCGTGGCGCCTGGCAGCTCTTCCACCAGCGGGGCTGTCGTTGGACCGGCGACTTTGAACAGTCGCGAGCCGCCCAGGCCGAAGTTGACGGCCACGAAGGCCACGACGGCGCCTGGCGAGCCGGCTCCAGGCTCGACGATTCCAGAGGCGAGCATGATCGGCTTCGGCATGATGTCAACGTGGCATCGTGTGCCACGGGCCGCAAGGGAGCGCGATCTCTGCGGCATCGACGGTCTCGGCCCTGCGCGACGAGTCCGCTGCGACCAGCCCCTGGCGACCTGTCAGGACTATGGGTACATTGGGGCGTCATGAGGGCAATCTGGAAAACACGGCTGGCGATGGGTGCGCTGTGGTGCACACTCGGCGGGGTCGTCGGCTGTCCGAACACCGACGCAGCGGTGTTCGTCGACCTGTCCATCGAGAACCCGAGCGCCGCGGTCCAGACCAGCGTGCTGGCCACCGCAGTGAGTGGCTCTTTCGACCTGCGACTGCACCTGGGGCCCCGAGCGACCGACTCGAGCGAGGTGACCCTTCGTGCGCTGTCGATCACTAACGACGATCTGACGACCACCGTGGTCTCCCCCTTGGCCGTGACTACCGATCCAGCTTTCCCGGTGACGGTTGCCGTGGACAGCGATGTGGTCGTCAACATCGAATTTGCCGCCGCCGATAACGAGGTCGAGGCCAGCGCCGTCGATCTCCTATGTGATCCTGGCGGCATCGTCATCTCCGGGGCCTTCGACGACAGCCTCGAAGACGCCCTGAAGTCCGTGTCGTCTTGGCCCTTCCAGGTTTCCGGCTGTCCCTAGGTCCGGCGCAGGTCCGCATCCCGTCGCGAGCAACTCCATGGCGCAACGCAATCCTTCCTCCCCCAAGTCGCCTGATCGACAACCGTCCCACCCCGCTGATGCTGGCGAAGGTCTGGGTCTCGACGCCGACGGCATCGCCGCTTTGCGAGCGGATCTTCAAGCATGGCGCGAGGGTCCGGTGGCCAGGGCCCAGGCACGCATTCCTCAGCGGGCCCCGGAGCTGACGACCCATAGCGGCTTGCCGGTGCTCGACGTGGCGACGCCGGCCGAGGTAGCGATCGACTATCGCGCTGATCTCGGTCTGCCGGGACAATACCCCTTCACCCGGGGCGTCCAGCCCACCATGTACCGCAGTCGCTACTGGACGATGCGCATGTTTGCGGGCTTCGGTACCCCGGAGCAGACCAACGAGCGCTTCAAGTTCCTCTACGCGCAAGGGCAAACGGGGTTCTCCACGGCCTTCGATTTTCCCACTCTCATGGGCTACGACTCGGACTCGCCGCTCGCCCTCGGCGAGGTGGGAATGTGCGGCGTGGCGATCGACACCTTGCGGGACATGGAGGTGCTACTGGCCGATCTGCCACTGGAGCGGATCACCACGTCGATGACCATCAACGGACCGGCCGTGGTCTTGCTCGCTTTCTATGTCGCCCTGGCCGACAAGCGCGGCATCTCGCGGGACAAGATTGGCGGGACCGTGCAGAACGACTGCCTCAAGGAGTTCATCGCCCAGCACGCTTGGGTGGTGCCGCCCCGGCCGTCGATGCGCATCGTGACCGACATGATCGAGTTCTGCGCCGCCGAGGTGCCGCGCTGGAACACGGTGTCCATCAGCGGCTATCACATTCGTGAGGCTGGCTCGACGGCGGCCCAAGAGCTCGCCTTCACCTTGGCCGACGGTCTGGCCTACGTCGAGCATGGGATCGAGCGGGGGATGGATGTTGACGTCTTCGCTCCCCGGCTGTCGTTCTTCTTCGACGTGCACAACGACTTCTTCGAAGAGATCGCCAAGTTCCGCGCAGCGCGACGGATGTGGGCGCGGTTCATGAAAGAGCGCTTTCACGCCAAGCGCGAAGGCAGCTTGAAGCTCCGCACCCACGCCCAAACGGCCGGCGTGGCCCTCGCAGGTCAGCAGCCCTACAACAACGTGGCGCGGGTGGCGATTCAGGGTCTCGCTGCGGTGCTCGGTGGCACCCAGTCACTGCACACCAACTCCCTGGACGAGACCTATGCCCTTCCTACCGAGGAGGCGGCGACGATTGCCCTGCGAACCCAACAGATCATCGCCCACGAGACCGGCGTGGCGAACACCATCGATCCCCTGGGAGGCAGCTATTACGTCGAATGGCTCACCGACAAGCTGGAAGCCGAGGCGCTGGCCTATATCGAGCGCATCGACGAGATGGGTGGCATGGTCGCGGCCGTGGAAAAGGGCTACCCACAGCGAGAAATTGGCAGCGCGGCCTACGAGTTCCAGCGCCTACTCGACTCTGGTGAGCGAGTGATGGTTGGCGTCAACGACTTCCGGATGGACGAGGAGGGCGACCGGATTCCGACGCTCAAGATCGATGAGCAGGTGCAAACGGATCAGGTAGCCAATCTCGCCAAGGTCAAGCAGGCACGGGACGACGACGCGGTGCGCCAGGCATTGAGTGCCGTTCGGGAGGCCGCTGGCGGGACCGCAAATCTGATGCCACCGATCGTGAA
Source organism: Myxococcales bacterium (assembly GCA_030590865.1). GTDB lineage: Bacteria > Myxococcota_A > Polyangia > Polyangiales > Polyangiaceae > JAPYTK01. The sequence continues at coordinate 3,027 of JAUVCD010000203.1, forward strand.
AGCAGCCAGCGTTTACTGCACCGAGCAGGAGATCTGCGACGTGCTGCGTGACCAGTTGGGCACCTACACCGATCGAACCGAATTCTGAAACCACCCGCTGCTTGGAGTTCGTGGTGTGCTCCCCAATGAGCTAGACTCATCGAGGGCTGCTTATGGATGACCAAGGTGCCGCATCGCCTGCGGCAAAGTCTCGGTTTGCCGCGCCGCTGTCTGCTGCGCTCGTGGTTGGTGCCGTGGGGGTGTCTGCGGGGATGTTTGGGAGCGGCTGCCTGCTCACCAACATCAATGCTGATGAGTGCGAAAGCTCTGCGGCTTGCGTGGTGGCCTTCGGCTTGGGAAGCAGCTGCGCTGATGGTTATTGCACCGAGGCGGGCAGCTGTAGCACCGGTCACGACTGCCGCCGCTTGTACAACGGTGGCGCCTGCGTCGAGGGGCGTTGCGTCAACCAGCTCCCGGCCGACCCCATTGGCGCCTGTACGATCCACGAGCCTGAAGATCTGGCCAGCAGGCCCCTCGCTGGCGAAGGTTCACCTCTGATCGTCGGGGGCATGTTTCGTATGGGCGACACGGCTGATCCACCGATGTCCGAAGGTGGGCGGCTGGCCATTCTGGAGATCAACGACGTCAGTCGGCTGAACGAGGGTCGCGAGATCGCCATGGTGATTTGCGATAACGGCGGAACGGACAACGAGCTGCTCGACGAAGCCCGGCGGCAGCAGATCCATACGGTCACCGACTACCTGGCGGGCACCCTCGGCGTTCCCTTCATAACCGGCCCGGTGACCTCGAGCGATTCGCTCACCACCCTCAGTCACATTCTGAGCAACCAATACCCGACCTTGATGATCTCTCCGTCGGCAACTAGCCCCCAGCTGACGGTCGAGCCTGACAAGCTGGACCCGGAGAACGACGCCTACGGGTTGTTCTGGCGCACCGCCCCGAGCGACGAGGCGCAGGGTGCGATCCTCGCTGAGCACGTGGTGGGCAAATATCCCGCCCCGGGAGATCCCTCGATGACCCATGTGGCGGTGGTTTATATCGACGACGCCTACGGGGTCGGCTTGGCCAATGTTTTCAGCGAGACGTGGACCGGTGCGGGCCACACCACCGATCTGTTTCCCTTCACTGAAACGACGGACTGGGACCAGCTCGGGGGCATGGTGGCTCAAGCGGCACCTGATGCGGTTCTCATGATCGCCATTGATGCGGCCCGTGCCATTTTCTTCGCTACCGCCATGTCCCAGCAGCCCGCGATCTCCGGCCAGACGCTTTACCTCACTGACGGCTCGAAGGACGAGACTGGCCTGCTCGATCCCAACCTGCCGCCAGAGGTCCAGGCCATCCTCTACAATCAGACGGTGGGCACCGCCCCGGCTGCGCCAAGCGGTACGGATTTCGATTTCTTCGCCGCCGCTATGCAGGCGGAGTTCCAGCTTGATCCGCGGGCCTTTGCCTTCGTTGCCAATACCTATGACGCCGCCTATGTGGGTGCCTTCGGGGCGGTCTTTGCGTCTCAAGATGGCTCCAATTGGGATGGACGCAACGTCGCGGCCGGATTGGCTCGCCTGCATCACGGTCCGGGGAGTCCACTGGTGACGATTGGCAAGAACGACTGGGCGACCGCCAAGGCCGGGTTGACCACCGGGGACAAGGCCATCGAGATCACCGGGATCTCGGGGGGGCTCGACTTCGACGCCGCCCTCGGGGAGGCGCCGGCACCGATTGAGGTTTGGCGTCCCAGTGCTGATTGCGGCGGTGCTCCCTGCTTCGCCGAGGTTGCGATCATCAATCTCTAGCCAGCGGAACTCGCACGTGGCGGAGCCCAACAAGAAGCTGAGGCTGAAGCTCGGTGACGTCATCGCCGATCGCTATCGCATCGACGGCGTGGTGGGCCGGGGCGGCTTCGGAGCGGTCTACCAAGCGACCCAGCTCAGCTCTGGCACTCAGGTCGCGCTCAAAGTGCTGCTTAGGAACTTCGGCAGCGGCGAGACCGACTCGAAGCGTTTTCAGCGTGAAGCGGCGCTGGTCAAGACGCTCCGCCATCCCAATGTGGTTGCGCTGCTCGACTTCGGCGCCACCGAGGGAGGGCAGCCGTTTATTGCCTTCGAGTTGCTGCATGGCCAGGCGCTGAGCACGGTCCTCAAGGAGAGTGGCGCATTGCCCCTGGAGCGAGCCGCCCAGGTTGCCCGCGGCGTGTTGCATGCCCTGGAGGCGGCTCATTTCCTCGGCATCATCCACCGGGACATCAAGCCGGCGAACGTCTTTCTCTGCGATGACCATCAAGGGGTCAAGGTGCTCGATTTCGGCATTGCCAAGGCGGTGATTGGGTCGGCCAAGAACGCGACTCAGCTCACCGAGGCCGGACAGATGATCGGCACCCCTCAATACATGTCTCCCGAGCAAGTGCGCGGCACCGGGGTGTTTCCCACCACCGATGTCTACGCCGTCGGCCTCATCCTGTCTGAGATGGTCACCGGCCAACGGGTCGTCCAGAGCCCGGCACTGCTCGACGTTTACATGCAACACATCGACGATCGGCCGTTCGACCAGCCCTCGAAGGTGCGCGACTCGGTCATCGGACCCATCGTCGCACGGGCCATCGCCAAGCCGCTCGCTGATCGCTACGGCTCGGCAGCTGAGATGGGTGCTGCGCTCGACGGTGCGGTGCCATCACTGGCCGGTTCCGAGGTTCGGGGCGCCAGGACCATCCAGATGGACCGGCCAGCGCAGCTCAGCGCCGTGCTGGAGAGCACCCTTCCGCTCGCCGACGACCGAGCCCCGGTTGGCGGGGTCACCTCACCGGTCGGGCCTGATGCTCGGTCTCCTGGGACGGTCGTCATGGACCAGCCCGGCTTCGACGGTCTTGGTGGGACGCAGACACCCGTCGCCCCCTCCTCTGCGCCAGGTCTCGCTCCGCCGCCGCCGGTGTCGAGCATGGCCCCCTATGTCTCCCAAACTCCGGTAGTCGTCTCTACGCCAGTGCCTTCGTCCTCGCCCCAGTCCGGCGTGCCCCTGTCTGGCGTGCCCCTGTCCGGTGTTCCGCTGTCCAGCACGCCGGCACCGTCCAGTCATGGTGCCATGGTCCACCATGGCTCGGGCGACTATGGGGGCCTGACGGAAGAGACCTACGATGACGACGACTACCCACCGGACTCGCGCTCCGACTTCCGTACCGGGCTGACCATCCTGGTGGTCGTCTTTGCGCTCGCTGCTGCGGTTCTGGCCATGGCGCTGTGGGCACCTTGGGACGACGCCTCGGCTCCTCGTGAGATCCGCGACCCGCTAGTGGTCCGACCGACGACCGGATGGCATGATTCGTCGCCGCTTGGAGTGGCTCGAGCCGGCCGGTGGCGCCGCAGGCCTCTCGGCTGATGGCGCGGATCGCTTCTCGCATATGGGTGTTTCTGTTACGCAAGGATGTCCCTAGGGCCAGGCCGCATGGACGGCCAACCCCTCGCCGAACGTTTGCAGCATGAAGTGGCTTTGGTTCGCTGGACCCCTTGCGGTCATCCTGGTTGTCCTGTTCATCAGTGTGTGGCCTCCTGATGAGGAGCGGCGTCTGCGTCGCGCCGTGCGGCGGTGGATCGACGAGTTCCTCGGTCCGGTGAGAACGGCCAAGGGCAAGAGCAAGAGCCGGCGCGTCCGACGGCTGCCGGAGATCTTCCTCAAGCTGATCGATCGGGCTGGCGGAGGTATCCGGGTCACCGACGTCGTGCTGATCCCCAAGGTGGCCTACGCGGCCGTCCGGATGGCCGATGGCCTGACGAGCACCAATCAGTTCACCGTGCTGGGCAAGTTGGCCAAGCCCGGTCCGAGCTTCACCTGCCGGCCCCTCCAAGTGGTCGACGGGAGGCCCGCCGAAAACCGCGGCGTCCGATTCAGCAAAGACGCTGATTTCATGGAGAGCTTCGTCGTCGAAGGCGACGGGGCACGGGCGATTCGCACGTGGCTGGCCCCAACGCTGCGGGACGCCTTGATGGATCTGCCGGACGCCTGGCTGCGGGTCGAAGGCCGCGTCATGGCGCTGACCGTCTATGGGTTTGCCGACGCCGACAAGCTCGACGAGCTGGTGGGTGCCGCCGATGCCATCTTTGCGGAGCGCGGTGCCGGTGGTGGCGAGTCGCTGTTTGGCGAGGCGGGCATGGTGGATGGCCGCTCCCCAGGGTCCAAGGTTGCGGGGCGGGACGCTGAGGAAGACGACTACGAGGACGAAGAGCCCGTCCCGGTGCCGTTGCGCCTCAAGGCCGGCGCGCTGGACTTGGCCCTCTATGCGCTCGCAGCGCTGGTTCTGGTCGCCGTGCTTGGCAGATTCGAGAGCCTGCACCCGGCGGTGCTGTTCAACTCGCCGGACATCACCGCGAGTGAGCCGTGGCAAGGGGGCTGGACGACCAAGGGTTTCGGGGCGCTGGTGGCTGCCGAGACGTTCCTGGTCGGCCTGTTCACCGTCCAATCCTATCTTGGCGCCACCCGCGGGCAGTCCATTGGGAAGAGCTTGTGGGGCATGCGGGTCGTTCGAAAGGACGGCGGGCCCGTCGATTTTTGGCGGGGCTTGCTGCTTCGAACCTGGCTCTTGGGCCTGTTGCCTCTGGCCGTCGCAGCCGCCACGGCCCGGCCCTTTGGCGCCCGTGCGTTCTTTGCCAACATTCCTCGCTTCAACACGGCCGCCGTTGCTGCGGCGATGGTTGTCATTGCAGCGGTCTCCCTCGCGATGAGTCGGCAGCAGCGGGGGCTACACGACCTCGTTGCCGGGACCAAGGTCGTGGGCGCCGAGCCGTGGAGCCTGCCATCGATACAGCTAGGGGCCACTGGCGAGGGTGTCGATCCGCTGGCCTTCAAGCGGCTCAGTCGCGTCGGTATGTTGCTCGTCGTACTGGTCGTCGCCTACGTCCTGTCCCGGATGTTCAACCTGGGGATCTGAGCGCAGCATCGAGCACGAGCACGAGGCGCCCATCCTACGATGGGAGGCGCGCTAATCGATGCAGTCGCAGCAGACTTCGGCGGCAATGGCCCCCAGGGCTGATGACAAGTCGTTGCCGTCCTCGGCCACGATATACACGATGGCTTGCCCGTTCGGGTCCCAACTGTAGTTGCCCAACCCGTCGTCAGCACAGGAGCCCGGGAATCCGTCTGCGGTCAGGCCGGCACAAGCCAGATCGTTGAGCTGGGCGGCATCCACTCCGGTCCCTTGAGAGGCGTCGAATCCCACCACGAAGGTCTTGACCCCTTGGGCCGCCATGGCCTGCACCTCGGTCAGCGGCAAGGCGTCGTCGCAGGTGTCCTGCCCGTCGGTGATCAGCAAGGCGTACTGCTCTCGGTCCTCGGTGTCGCCAGACTTGGAGGTGGCCAGCCCATCCTTGGCGGTGGTGAGTCCGGCGCCAATGGGCGTCGAGCGGCAGAGCAGGGTGGTGTCTGGATCGATAGCCCCGTCGATGGCGGCGGCGCTGTTCAAGGTCGGCGGTACCCGCACCTCACCCTCCTGGCATTGAGGGTTGGTCGCTGTGGTTCCGGCGATGCGCTGATCGAGGGTCACGCACTGCTCTTGCCCTCCGCTCGGCCCAGGGTCGAGGGGGAACAGCTCGAGGCCGAAGCGCATGCCCCCTTCGAACAGAGTCGTCGACGTCTCGATGGCGTCGATGGCGATGTACCACTTCGATTCTTGCTTGCCTGCAGGGGTTGCTTCGGCCGGCGTGCCGTCGGGCTGCCGGTGCATGCTCATCGTTCGATCCAGGACGATGAGCAGGTCCGGCGGAACGCAGTTTTCGGAGCCTCCGGTGCCGCTGGTCGAGCTGCTGAGCAGCCCTCCCGCACCGCCGGTTCCACTGGTGGACGAGCCTCCACTCCCACCGCTGCCGCCTGAGCCCGAGCTGGTCGTGGTGGGCACCGATTCGGAATCCGAGTCGCAGGCATAAGCAGCCAAGGCCAGGGGGAGGGTCAGCCAGAGCAAGTGAGTGTGGGATCCCATGATCAAGGAATATCACGGTTCGTTGAGGGGGGTTCGGCGTTCTGAGTGCCATTTGACACACCGCGTCAATGTTCATATACCGGGCTTCCGAGCCAGGGGGCGCTCGGACGGAGACCGCGCATGTCGAGCAACGATCAGCAGGGTGGGACTGGGGACGGTGCGCGCAAGGCGCCGGCTCAAGCGACGAAACAGCGCTCCAAGCGAGCCAAGCGCAAGATTGCGGCAGCCCAGGGTGGGGACCGCAAGGAAGGTGGTGGCGGTCGGCAAGGGAAGGGAGCCGCGAGCAAACCGCGACGCCGACGCCCAGTCAAGACGAGGAACAGCGGCGGTGACCGGGTGGCTATCGTTGCTGGCCTGCGCACGCCCTTCTGCAAGGCAGGCTCGTCGCTGGCGAGCTTGCGGGCCGTCGACCTCGGGGTGGCCTGCGTCAAAGAGCTGGTTCAGCGCAGCGAGATCGATCCCCGTGAGGTGTCGACCTGCGTCTATGGGCAGGTGGTCCCTTCGGTCGACTGGCTGAACATCGCCCGGGAGGTGGTCATCGGTGCTGGCCTGCCGCGGCAGATCGAGGCCTACAGTCTGTCGCAAGCTTGCACGACATCGATCAAGGCGATGACCAACGTGGCCGAGTCGATCCTCAGCGGCCACGACATCATCGGGATCGCCGGCGGTGCGGACAGCACGACCGACATTCCGCTCAAGGTCTCGCCCCGACTTCGTGATGCGCTCATGGCGGCCCAGCGGGCCAAGACCATTGGAGGTCGGCTCAAGGCGTTCGGCTCGATCGCCATGCGCGACCTGGTGCCCGGCGCGCCGGGGTTTCATCGCGAGCACACCACTGGCGAGCAGATGGGCGAGGCGGCCGAGAAGATGGCCAAGCTCAACGGGATCACCCGGGAGCAGCAGGATCAGATCGCCCTGGCGTCTCACCAAAACGCGGCCCGAGCCTGGGCCGATGGCACCTACGCCCAAGAAGTGATGACCGTGCTGCCGCCGCCCTATGACAGCCCGGTGGTGAAGGACAATATCGTGCGTGATGACGCCTCGCTCGAGGGGCTCGCCAAGCTCAAGCCGGCCTTCGATCGAAAACACGGCACCATCACCGCAGGCAACGCCTCTCCGCTGACCGACGGAGCGAGCGCGCTGCTCATCATGCGCGAGTCTCGGGCCAAGGCCCTCGGGTATCAGCCGCTGGGCTTCCTCCGCTCCTGGGCTTACGCGGCTGTCGATCCGGCCTGGCAGCTACTGATGGCGCCGGTCTTCGCGGCCCCAGTGGCCCTTCGGCGCGCGGGCATGACCCTCAAGCAGATGGATCTGGTCGACATGCACGAAGCCTTCGCCGCCCAGGTCGCCAGCAACCTCCAGGCCATGGCGTCGAAGAAGTTCGCCGTCGAGCGGCTGGGTTTGCGCAAGCCTTTGGGCGAGATTGATCCAGCGAAGCTGAACGTGAACGGCGGATCGATCGCCCTCGGTCACCCCTTCGCTGCCACCGGTGCACGGATGGTGCTGACCACGCTTCACGAGTTGCGGCGCCGCGGCGGCAATCGTGCCCTGCTCACCTTGTGCGCCGCCGGGGGCTTGGGTGCGGCTGTCGTTCTGGAGGCAACATGACCAACACGTCTAACGAATCCACCAAGGACGGCGGGGGCGACAAGCGGCCGTCACGTCGCGAGCCGCCCAGCACGCTGCGCCTGGAGGTCGATCCTCAGGGTGTCGCGGTCATCACTTACGATGTCCCCGGTGAGCGGGTGAACACCGTCCGGGCTGATTTCGTCGATCAGTTCCTGAAGGTGATCGACGAGATCGAGCAGAACCCAGACATCCGCGCTGCGGTGCTGCGGAGCGGCAAGCCGGACAGCTTCATCGTCGGTGCAGACATCGACATGCTGAAAGGCCTCGAGTCGGTTGATGATGGTATCGCCATGTGTCGCCGCGGCCACGAGACGGTGGCGCGGCTCGCCGGCTCGAGCAAACCCGTGGTGGCGGCGGTCCACGGCAATGCCCTCGGTGGTGGCTTCGAGGTCGCTTTGGCGTGCCACGCCCGAGTGCTGTCCGACAGCCCCAAGACGATGTTCGGCCTCCCGGAGGTCAAGCTGGGTCTGCTGCCCGGGCTCAACGGGCTTCAGCGCCTAGCCATGATTGCCGGTCTTCAGGTGGCTCTCGACCACGGCCTGACCGGCAAGAACATGCGGGCCAAAAAGGCGCGCAAGCTCGGTGTGGCCAACGATGTGGTGCCTGAGCCCATCCTCTATCAGGTCGCTGTCGAGCTGGCCCTCTCACTGGCTGACTCAGGGCCCCAACCGAGGCGGCGCAAGGGCTGGCTGCCTAGCGTGGCGGAGCTGAGCCGCTTTGCGCTGGAAGGCAATCCCCTGGGACGCTCGGTGCTGTTCAAGAAGACTCGTGAGATGGTGCTGAAGAGCACCGGTGGGCATTATCCGGCGCCCTGCCGGATTATCGAGGTGCTCGAGCGCCTTGCCGCCGAGGGCTTCGAAGCGTCCAAGGATGTTGAGGCGCGGGTCTTTGGTGAGTTGGTGATGACCGACGTGTCGGCCAGCCTGATGGGGCTCTTCTTTGCGACCACCGCGCTCAAGAAGGACACCGGGGTCGACGACACCAAGGTGACGCCTAGGGCGGTCGAGAAGATCGGCGTGCTCGGCGCAGGGTTGATGGGTGCAGGTATCGGTGCGGTATCGATCGACGCTGGGGTGCACGTGCGCCTCAAGGACGTCGATGTGGCCTCGGTGGGACGAGGCATGAAGCACATCGGCGACCTGCTCGACAAGAAGGTGCGACGCAAGCATCTGACCAAGACCGAGCGAGCGGCTCAGCTCGCCAGGGTGAGCGCAACGACCGACTACAGCGGCATGGGCAATGCGCCTGTGGTCATCGAGGCGGTCTTCGAGGATCTGGAGCTCAAGCACCAGATGCTGCGGGACGTCGAGGCGGCTTGCGGACAGGACGTGATCTTCGCGTCCAACACGTCATCGATACCCATCACCCGCATCGCCGAGGCCTCCAAGGCACCCCAGAACGTGGTGGGGATGCACTACTTCAGCCCAGTCGAGAAGATGCCACTGCTCGAGGTCATCCGCACCGAGCAGACCTCGGACGAGGTGGTGGCCACGGTCGTGGCGCTGGGCAAGCGCCAAGGCAAGACGGTCATCGTGGTTCACGACGGCGTGGGTTTCTACACCAGCCGCATCCTCGGTCCCTACATGAACGAGGCAAGCTACATCCTGACCGAAGGGGCGAGCGTCGAGTGTATCGATCGGGCACTGCGGGCCTGGGGTTGGCCGGTCGGTCCTATCACGCTGCTCGACGAGGTCGGCATCGACGTGGCGGCTCATGTCGGTCCGATCATGCTCGAGGCTTTTGGCGAACGAATGGCCCCGCCGCCCACGGTGACGCGGTTGGTCGAAGACGGGCGCAAGGGGCGCAAGAACGAGCGCGGCTTCTACCGCTATGGCCAGGCGGCCAAGGGCAAGCACAAGCAGGTGGACGAGTCAGTCTACGAAATCCTGGGCCTGCCGGTGCCGGATCCGAAGGCCGAGTCGCCGATCCCCATCGGCGAGATCCAGCAACGCTGCAGCCTGCAGCTGATCAACGAGGCGATGCACTGCTGGGGCGACGGCGTGCTCCGCTGCCCTCGGGATGGCGATATCGGCGCCATCTTCGGGCTCGGCTTCCCGCCCTTCCTCGGCGGTCCCTTCCGTCACGTCGACAACATCGGCGCCGATCGGATCGTCGCCCAAATCGAGGTCTATCACGATCGCTTCGGTGATCGCTGGACGCCCGCTCCCGTGCTCCTCGAAATGGCCCAGAAGGGCCAGCGATTTTATGGGGCGTGAGGGCGGCCGCCTGGGCTTCTCAGCGGGACGCCGTTGGGTTCACCTGGGTGAAGGTGCCATCACCGGTGGTCGTCAGGACGACGTCGCCGTCTCGTGACGTGCTGAACAAGCGCGTGCTGGCGGGGACATCGATCCAGTCTGCTGGGGTCGACTCGCGGCAGCTGGTGCCGGCGAAGGCCTTCATGGTGCGGGTCCGATCGCCCAGCCGCTCTGAGAGCCGCTCCACCGTCGAGCGGCGGGGGTGGCAATAGGTTCGGTTGGTCCCTTCGTTGGGTCCGGCCACCGAGATGACTGCGTAGCGGGGGGCGGCCTGGTCGAGCAGCGCCGGGCTCGAGGACGTGGCGCTGCCATGATGGGGGACCTGCAGGAGCGTCACTGGGCCGGTCAGGTCGAGGGTCGCCTCTTCGGCTTGTTCGGCGTCGCCGGTGAACAGCACCGATGCGTTGCAGTAGTCGATGCGCAGCCCGATCGAACAGTCGTTAGGATGACGGTCGCAGCGGCTTGGCCAGACCTCGGGCACGACGGCGGTGATGGTCACCCTGGCCGAGCTCGGTAGGGGGCTCATCTGGCGGGCTGGATCCACCACCGTCACTGGCGTGCCGTGAGCTTCGGCCGCCGCGCGCGCTGCCGTCACGAGTTTCGTCTCGAGCCGAGTGCCGTTGTCGACATAGTGCTCGACC
>JAUVCD010001120.1 GCA_030590865.1 Myxococcales bacterium
GTTCCGGCACCGATATGCGAGCCATTGCTATTGGGATTATCCGGGGTGGGCTTCGAACTGCACGCACCCAGGGCGAGACAATACGTGAGAATCAGCCAGCGCATGCTTGCGGTCGTAGCACGCGCGCAGCTTTCAGTCCAAGTCGCGCATACCGTGCTGCCCCCGTGGGGTCACCAGCCAAATTGGAAACGCCAGCCTGTGCTGGCGTTTCTCTGTTTTCGGGGATGAATCAACGCAGACGCGGGGAGAAGGGGGAGACGCGGGGAGAAGGGGGACGGAGTCAAAGAAACAAGTTCTCGACTCTTCCTGTCCGGGACCCCGGACACCCGCAACCTGCGCGGCTCTGTACCGATAACCTCTGCATGCCACGAACACCACGTCACACACCTCCTGGGACTGTTCAGCACTTCATCAGCCGAATCGCTGGCGGCGAGTTTCGCATTCATGGCCCCTCTGAGCGCGAGCAACTCACCCGCCGGATGGTCGCAGCCATCGGCCACACCGACTGGAAGGTCCTCGCCTTCACGTGGATGTCGAACCATGAACACCTCGTCACACTCGCCGGCGAACACCCAGCCGACCGCTTCCTGAGGCCGATGCACACCGGCTTCTCTCGGTGGCTCAACGACCGTGATCACCGCTTCGGCCATGTCTATGCCGGCCGACCGACCAATGTCACGTTCGACACGGCGGAAGCGGTTGCCGTCCTCATAGCCTACATCCACAACAACCCGGTGCGCGCCGGCGTTGTCGCCGATCCGGTCGAGTCGAGTTGGAGCACCCACCGCGCCTACGTTGACGCTGAACCCGCTCCGCCATGGCTCAACGTCGAACTGGGGCTCAGCCTCTCCGGCTTCGCCGCCACTGGCAACGGCCGCGCGAACTTCAACGACTTCGTCCGCGCGCGCACCAACGTACCGTGTGATTCGACGATGACTGGCAGCGAGGTGCACTCGATGCGATCGGAGATACGAGCGAAAGCCGGTACAGCAGTAGAGCTATCGGCGCTGGTCAGTCGACTGCCAGGAGCCACCTTGCTGCTACAACCTGGCGGGTTCCTCCGTCCGATGGCAGCACGCAAACCGGACGAGTTACTCACGGCGGTCTGCGCAGCGACGTCCATCCCGATCGAGTCCTTGCAGTCCCGTCTGCGTGCGAAACCCATCGTTGCGACACGACGGCTCGCGCTTCTGGTCTGGACACGCTTCTGGAACCGTCCCGCCTCCGAGTTGGCGCCACTGCTAGGAATCACGCCTCAGGCATGCAGCTATCTCCTGCGTGACACCACAGCAGCCGCACCTGCCTACGCAGCAGCCGAGCGCCTCGCTGCCGCCATCGCCGGCAATGAGCCAACCCCGAAACGTAGTCCCACACCCTCGTCCGTCATCCGTGTGCGCCGCACTTCTTGATTCTTTGACTCCGTCCCCCTGTCGCTCTTGTCGTCCCCCTGTCGCTCCGTCCCCACTCTCGTGGCTCGGGAATCTCCAGCAGGAGCTGAGAGCGAAGCAGTAGCCGGCGCTGAGATCAGGCTG
>JAUVCD010000908.1 GCA_030590865.1 Myxococcales bacterium
TCCACGGCGAGCCGGTAACAATCGAGCTTTTCGTAATCGAATGCGTGCTTCATCTGGCCTCCATCGGTCGCCGGGTTTGCGAGAAGGCGACCTCGCCCCCAGCGTTCAGTCGCCCTCGCAGCAAACCCGGCGACCGATGGATGCCCCGAAGCTCCAGTGCTCACGACCTGCGCCGTCCCGAGCTTCGAGTGAAACGAGAATCGAGACCAAGACCCGAGACCGAGACCAAGACCCGAGACCGAGACCGAGACCCGAGACCGAGACCGAGACCCGAGACCGAGACCCGAGACCGAGACCCGAGCTCCGAGACCGAGACCCAGGCAACCGCCGTACAGTCTCAGCCGCGTCCCCCTACCCCATATTCGCCCCGCGCAGCCGCCCTGCCCCGCCGCCTAAGGCCTGTTCACCGCTTGGGCGTCACACGCCGATGTACAGCCGGTGGGCGAAGTTGCGCTCCAGATTGGCGTTGAGGACCTTGCGGGCCGCGACTTCGACGTCGTACTCGATGCGCTTGAACTCCAAGACGCGCTTGTCGACGTCGAAAACCACATAGCTGGCACGATTGTCGTAGTCTCGCGGTTGGCCGACGGAGCCGACGCTGATGACGTACTTCTTGTCATCCTCTAGGACCACGTGGTTGGCCGGGAGCTCTTCAACGGTCGTGGGAGTGAGGGCGAAGACCTTGCACAAATGGGAGTGGCCGATCAGCGTCAGCTGAGCCATCTCGTCCAGCACCGGGAGGCACTCCCGTGCCTGCTCGGGCGCGAAGATGTAGTCGAACTCCTCGAGGCGCACCGGCGATCCATGACACAGCTCCAGATCGGCGGACTCGACCCGGGCGCTGTAGGGCAGACTTTTCAACCAAGCGAGGTTCGAGGAGGACAGCATCCTGGTGTGCTCGTCCAGGGCGTTACGGGCCGCCTCGTAGTAGTACGAGTAGTCCATCCGGCCCGCCACGGCGGCGTCGTGGTTGCCCAGAATCGTGTTGGTCGCCAGATCGCGCACGATGCTGGCACACTCGTTCGGGGAGCCCCCGTAGCCGACCACGTCGCCGAGGCAATGGTACTCGTCGATGGCGTCGTGACGGAACGACTCCAGAGTCGCACTGAGAGCCTCGTAGTTGGCGTGGATGTCGCTGAAAATACCTAGCCGCATCGGAAGCCTCGTACCGTAGCATGAGCCTGTTGTCATGGCCTACCCCTCCCATCGGGTGGGGCCGCTGTTGCTGCCTCAACCTGCAATTAGGGCTACAAACTCGGCGCTGCTGCTCCCTGAGTCACACCGATGCAGAGCGCTCCTGACGGCCCATTCTTGCTATCACCGCTACGGCCTAGTACGACCAAGCTACCCCGGCGCCCGCCTACGCGACCTCGAATGAGATGAAGTTTCCCCCAATCGACATCCCCGGCGAGGGCGCCCTGCACGCCACGCTGGTGACGAGCCAAGGCAGCATCGTGGTGCGCCTCGAAGAGGCCCGCGCGCCGCGAACGGTAGCCAACTTCGTCGGACTCGCAACCGGCCGGATCGACTGGAAAGACCCCAAGACCGGCAAGGGCATGAAGGGGACGCCCTTCTACGACGGCCTCCGCTTCCACCGCATCACTCGCAACTTCGTGATCCAGTGTGGCGATCCCAACAGCCGCTATTCGGACCGAGAAGACGAATGGGGCCGGGGCAACCCAGGCTACCAGTTCGATGATGAGTTCGTGCCTGAGCTGCGACACAACCGTGCCGGCATCATGTCGATGGCCAACTCGGGTCCCAACACCAACGGATCACAGTGGTTCATCACCGAAGTGCCAACGCCCCATCTCGACCGACGACACACCGTCTTCGGGATGGTGATCGCCGGTCACGACGTGGTCAAGAAGATCGCCAACACGATCACCGGACCCAAGGACCGGCCCGCCGAAGACTTGCACCTGGTGCGGGTAGAGATCTTCCGTCAGTAGCGGCGGCCAGCCGGCCGCCCTGGTGGGGCGTCTGCGCCATCCCCCAACCGCCGGCCGTCATCAGCCCACGATGGCCACCTCGACCGGAGGCCGCTGACCTAGCAGCGCGCCGAGAGCCCGACGAACCGCTCGGCGCACCTGCTCGGCTTGATCGGCCCGAGCATCGCTCGGCGGGCCCTTGGTGGTCATCGCCACTTGTGCCGCTCCGGTGGCCTCGCTGACGATTTCGTCGGCCAGTGGTAGCCCCTTGACGGTCACCGCCACCGACACGCCACTATGGCCCGGACCGGTCGCCACGACCACGAAGACCACGCCGCAGCGGCCGAGTATCCGGCGCTCGTGGAGCACACCGTCATCGAGCTCGATGCCTGCCGCCATGGCCACCTTCCCCACCGGCACCGGCGTGGCCATGCCGATGCCCTCGACCGTCAGATGAGCCACCTCCCCGTCCCTGAGCACCAGCACCTGACCCACGCCAACCTGGCGAGCCAAGGCGGCGTGGTGCTGCAAGTGCAGCGGCGTGCCATGAAGGGGAATGAAGGCCTCAGGTCGAACCAGGGAGAGCATCTTCTGCAGCTCCTCCCGATGGCCGTGACCACTCACGTGCAAACGGGGATCGGTGGTGCGGGAGCGCAGCTGCACCCCCAAGCCGAGCAAATCGCCGACCAAGCACTGCACCGCTCGCTCGTTGCCTGGGATGACTCGACTGGACAGGACCACCGTGTCGCCAGGCTCGAGGCGCAGGTCGCCATGCCGATCACTAGCCAATCTTCTGAGGGCCGCCCGAGGCTCCCCCTGGGTGCCGGTAACGGCGTAGACGACCTGGTTGGCTGGGAGCCTGCTGGCCAGCTCAGCGGAGATGAGCAGGTCGCTGGGCCAATCCAGGCGCCCCAGCCGCAAGCCGATGGTGGAGTGAACATGTAGGCTCCGTCCCAGCAGACACAGCTTCCGGCCATGGCGACGCGCGGCCTCGCCGACGGCGTGCAATCGATGCAGATTGGACGCGAAGAGTCCAACCACAGCGCGCCGGTTGGCGCTGCCGATGACCTCGTAGAGCGCCTCGGCGGCATCGGCCTCACTGCC
>JAUVCD010000708.1 GCA_030590865.1 Myxococcales bacterium
GAACTCGGCGCGGCGCAGTCGTACTCGATCGGGCGCTAGCTGGAGCGTGGGGATCGGGGAGATGGGGGCAGGTGCAGATTCATGCACCAACGCCCCGTTCCGAGCCCATGCAGCATCGCAACGGTCCCGACTGCGACTCTAGTGGGTTAGCGCTGGGATTCGGCTGCGGGAGAATCGGCTACGACGATGATCCGCAACGGGTCCTCGTCGGGGATCCGCAAGACGGTCTCGCCTGGGTTTGCGCCCACCACGACGAAGCTGGTCGGTGTGAAAGAGCCCGACATGAACCGGTCGAGGCGGTTGACGTGTGCGGAAAATACCTTCGCCACGTTGGGGTCATCGATCGTGGCCTCACCGTTCCCGCACGGATTGCCTCCCGGGGTGATGCACTCGAACGCGAGCGCGACACCTGGGGAAATGCGCAGCTCGTTGTTCGCCGTGTTCAACGTGGCCACCCGGCTCGGCGGTGGGGGCGTTAGGGTGCGATACGTCGTACAAGCGGGGCCTGCTAGCAACGCGACCGCGGCGATGGCGGCGACATGCAACTTCATTGGCGCTTCTCCAGCGTTGCGGGTGGGGCCGGAAGGGACGGGTCTTGCGGCGGCGCGACGAGCGGCGCGGGCTGCCCGACGTCGACGACCCCGACGTCGACAACACGGAGCGGCACTTTGACCGCGACGTTGGCGAGCGTCACGGTGAGCTCGGCTTTGCCGGTCTGCGTCGCGACCAGCCGCCGTCGCTCTCCAACGCCCTCCCGCAGCACCGCCGCGATCGGCGGCTCGACGCGCCACTCTCCGTTGACGATGCCGGCCAGTTCTTGCGCGTCGTAGTACAGCTTCGGCGTGAGCACGGCCGATTCACCGACCATCAGATCGAGTCCCTCGTGGAGCTCGCCCATGTCCTGACCGTCGTCGTAGAGTCGGTGGAGAGTGGCGCGCGAAGCCTCCTCCACCCATAGGTGGTAGAAGTCGAGGACCACGCCCTCTTTGGTGGTGACCAAGATCGCGCTGACGCCGGGCGCGCGCCCGATGAGCCGCCCCTGCTCAGCCGCAACGACCTCTGGGCGACCCGAGACCAACACCAGGGTTGGCGCGGCGGTGCCCTGCATGAAAATCTCCACCTCAGGCTGGATCGTGCCTCCCACCGCCAGAGGCGCATTGAGCTCCTTCGCGTCGTCGGAGTGCTCGGCGCCCATCGAGCCTTGGCCCATGGCCATGGCGCCGCATCCCCACGACAACGCCAAGAGCACCAGCAGGCCGAGCTTCCAGCGCATCCTTGCCTCGTCGATCATGCCGTACCGCTACCACGGTACTCGTCAAGATAGTTGTCGCACTTCCAGAGTGAGAAAGGGATGCGCGGTTAGACGGCCCATGCATCCTGGTGCGCCACCTGCTGGAGCCAGCAACTGCGCCGCAGCCAACGTCGGGCCGCTCCTGCCACTCCGGCAGTCTGGTAGACCCACTCGCCTTCGAGATCCGCTTCGCTGATTGTGCAATCGGGCGCGGCCCCACCGGCTCCGCCAGAGCCACCGGTTCCGCCCAAACCGCCTGAGGCGCCCGCCCCGCCGCCTCCCGCCGCACCAACGCCGCCGCCTGTTCCGCCACCATCGCCATCATCGCCACCACAGCCGATAGAGAACAGCAGCGAGGTGCTGATCAGGCCTCCAACGAAGTACCGCATTGACCACTCCAAGTGTCATTAGGTGAATGAAAGACACGATGAACACTGAGCACGCCAATTACCACAGTGGGGCGCGTCGAATCGAGCCCCATGCCCCCCTGCAGCAGGCGCGTGATCCGACCAGGGTCTCGCATCGATGCCACCGGTTCCAGAGTTCAGTTCGTTCGGTTCCTGTGAAGCGTCGTAAGGCTCGTTTCGACATGTCGGTCATCTACCTTGAAGAGGTGATGCGCTGACCGATTGAATTCACACATACAAACGCCCGATTTCGTCTCGACCAGAATTGCCAGAATCGCCTTTGCGCGAAAATGGGGGGCGGTCGCCGAGTGACAGCCCAAGAGCTGGGCATCGAGCCCGAGGCGTGAGCCTGGTCGTGGTGGAAGCGACCGGTGGCCTTCGGGTTTGCAGGGGCGGCGTTGGTGGCTGCCGCGATGATGGTGGGGGGCGTTGTGGGTGGTGACGGATCGCCGCCCCGGACACTGGCGCTCGAGCCAGGGGCGGCAGTGGGCGGTCCCGAGTAGGGGCCGTGACCGGACCGGCACAACCCGTCCTCGCGACACCCCGGCCGATTCGGTGTTAAGTAAAACCATGCACCCGAGCCCCCGCTCCCTCCTTTTGGTGGCGCTGCTGACCGCCTGCAGCAGCGAGTCTGCCGAGGAGACCGATCCGCCCGATCAGCGCGCCAGCGCTCGTGACACCCGCTACTGCGAAGTCATCCCGCTGTTCGTCGACGCCACCGAGGTCCACGCTGACGTGTACAACACCATCGAGTTCAGCGACTGCCCGCAAGCGGCCTGGGAGCAACTCGATGCCGTTGCCATCCAGGAAGAGCTCGAGGCCTCCACGGTGATGCTCAACGGCCCGCGCTACTTCATCATGGACGCGGCGGAGGGCGACACCGATCCAAACGCACCAGTGAAGACCTTCGGGTCCCTCGAGATGCGCCGCCTGGCGACCTTCACCCTCGACCTGGCGAACGCAACCGATTCGCCCTACACCGAGCGCACCATCGACCGAAACTCGGAGTTCGTGTTCTACAGCGGAGCCCTGGTCTTCGAGCTCGTCTCCCCTGACGGCGGCGCCTACGTGATGCAGAGCTACGCCCACATCGTCGACGACACCTTGACCCTCGCCGATCTCCCGTCGCTAGGCGATCGACTGGAGGTTCCAGAGGGCTGGCAGTACCGCAGCCGCACCCTCGACGCAGACATCGCCATCGTCTCCATCGGAGCGGCCCACGTCGTCCAGGACGAGCTCAAGAACACTTATCTGCTCGACGAGTAGCCCGCCGTTCACGGCTGCGGCCAAGGTGCGCCCCGCCCATCCGAGCGACCGATGGGTGCGGTCCCGCCGTGTCGTCCAGCTGCACCGAGCGCCGCACGACTTCGCCCGTCACTCTTGGTACACTCGGGCCGGAAACCATGAATATGGCGCGGGCGATGTGCGGTTTGGCACCGCAACTGGGGCATTGGCGGCTGTCTTCCTTTGTTGCTGCACCACCCTGTCCGGTATCGACGACAAGATCTTCGATCTAGGCAGTGGCGGCAGTGGCGGGGCTGGCGTGGGCGGGGGTCAAGCCGGCCACGCCGGTGGGGGCGGCCAGGGCGACCAGGGCGGCCACTCCGCTGCAGAGGCTTGCGGAACAGGCGGGAGCGGTCCGGCGCTGTCCGAGGTGCAATGGGCCCTGCGTTTCGGCGGCACGGGGGTTGACCGCGCCGCGGCGATGGCCGTGACCCCAGCGCAAGGGATCGTCATCGTGGGCCATTTCGAAGGCCAGCTCACCTTGGGGCAGTGCTCTGAACAAGCTGCTCCTGACCAGCGGAGCGTGTTCGTCTTCAAGCTCACTGAAGCAGGCGAGTGCAGCTGGAGCGACAGCTTCGGAGCCCTGAACGCCGACCACCCGATCGACGTGGCCATCGGCACCACCGGTCGCATCGTCATTGCAGGTGGGTTCAACGGCTCACTCACCCTCGCCGACGCGCAGCAGCCAACGGTCAGCAATGGAGCCGACTGGTTCTTCGTCGAATACGACGCTGACGGCCTCGCCGGCAAAGGCGTGCAGCTAGACGCCGACATCGTTACGGGAAATGGAGGCAAGCGGGTCAGCAGCGTGGCGCTCGACACCGATGGCACCATGGTCGTAGCAGGTCACTACGAAGGGGCGATGACCCTCGGTGGCGCGTGCACGGTCGACAACGCCTGCCCCCCACCAGGCGACACCAATTGTGAGGACAGTGTCTTCGTGGCCCGTTACGCAAAGGACACCGAAGACCACTTCCTTTGCGCCAGTGTCGAAGAATTCCCAGAGCAGCACGAGCAGCACGCCTTGGCGCTTGCCTTGGACAGTGACGGCGGGGTGGCCTTCGCAGGCGTCGCGATGGGCGATATGAACTTCGGTGGTGGCGTGCTCGCTGGAGGCGTCCAGAACCACAACCTGTTCATCGCCAAGCTGGCCAGCGGGCTGACCTACACCTGGGCCGACCGCTGGGGCGGAACCGCAGAACAGCGGGGCGAGGCCGTGGCGATCGATCCGAGCACCGGTGACCTCTTCGTCACCGGCAGGTTCGATGGCCAGCAAGATTTCGGGGCGGGGGAAATTGGCAGCCCCGACACCGATGCCCTCTTGCTTCGCTACAACGACGTCGGAGCGCTTCAGTACGGTCAGCTCTTTGGCGAAACTGGCTCCACGCAACAGGGCACTGCGGTCCTGGCCAGGCCGGCTGGGACCGCGCTCCTCGGTGGCGCCTTCGGAGGCGAAATCGAGTGTAGCAATTGGACCATCGACAGCGGTGGCGGCGCCATGTTCCTGGCCCGCTTCAACGCCACCGGCACCGAGACTGGCTGCCAGTGTTTCGACGCCGATCAGAAAGCCGAGTTGGTCGACATGGCCGCCAGCGGCACCCAGTCCATCATCCTCGCTGGCTACGCGGTAGGCGACATGACCATGGGCGCCTTCGAGCTGCCCCTCATCGGCGAAGACGACGTCTTTCTCGCCAAGGTCGTCCTTCA
>JAUVCD010000184.1 GCA_030590865.1 Myxococcales bacterium
GTCAATCGCATGTCGACTCCTTTGCTCCGTCGCTACTCGCGGCGCAATCAGGGAAGACCTCTCGGTCCAACTCGACCGCCGGATCGACCGGATCGCCAGCAATGCGATAGGACCCGTCCAGCCACCGACCGAGGTCGGCACTCCGGCAACGGTCGGAGCAGAACGGACGGGTCGCGACCGAAGTCACGACCTCGTTGCAGAGCGGGCAACGCATGGCACCAGGCGAGTCCATGGCACTTAGCCTAGCAAGATTGCCCTGCCGTTTCGTGAGATTCAGCGCCTGAGCAGGTGAGCACCCCCGACCCGACCATGTCGAGAGGAGCCAGGGGTGCCAGCTAGGCTCTAGCCGGTGAGGTCAGTAGCCTTCGCGGGCGATCACTAGGGCACCGCGAGTGATCTCGCGAATCGAGGCGGTCACCGAGCAAGTCGACGTGTGCTTGCGAACCCGCAACACCCGGAGCTCAGCGTAGGTCTCGGCAGGATAGAGCTCAGGTTGGTCGGTGTTCGGGGTGGGCTCCACCCGAGCCATACGATCGTCTTCAGTGATGGCGCGCTTGCTGGCCATGTTGCCTGCGTTCTTGAGACCCAAGCGCCATTCGTCGGACCGTGACACGGCGAAGAAACGATTGCCGACCTGAACACCATCCTCACCGCCCTTGTCGATCACCACGACCTGGTGCTGCCCGTAGAACTGGTGGGGATAGAGCGCCGCGACGATGCGCGCCTTGATGGTCCGGTCATTCTGCACCGGTTCGACGATATCGACCTGGCGATCCGCAGGCCCCACCCGGATCCCACGCTCGATGACGGTCAAGGACTCGAGGACCTTGGCGCGGACCATCTGGGTGTTTCGGTTGTAGCGGTTCACCTTGGCGACGCCACGAATCCACACCAACGGATGATTGGCTAGGTTCTTGACCTCTCGCTCTTCCCAAAGGGTGAGCATTTGGCCGACCGTGACCGTCTGGTCCTTCTTGAGCTCGATGTACAGCTGGTCGCCCTCGGACAGCAACATCTGGTCATCAGGACTGCCGATCACCCGGCCCCAATCGGCAGGACGGGCCTTGTCGTCGAGCGCGTAGCCGAGATGCCGTTGAAATAGGGTGCCTGGGGGAACGAGCCGCCTTCGGTCGATTAGACCGCCCACCGACTTGACACCCGGACCGCCTCGAAGCCGCACATGATCGCCGGGATAGAGCCAGTGAGGATTTTGAACGTGGCTATTGTACGACCAAATTTGCGGCCAGTTGTAGTGGTTGCCGAAGTACTTGCCCGAGATATCCCACAACGTATCGCCACGCTTGACGGTGTGGAGCTCCGGCGCGTACTGACCAGAAACCACGTAGGACCCCTTGGCCGAGCCGTGCACGACGGTAGCCTCACCGCTGCCCCGCTGCAGATCGAAACCGTCTGCCGAACCGGAGGTATCGGTGGAGACGCCAGCGCTGGATGGGAGGTGGGCATTGACGCCCGGCCCCTCGGTCGTGGTCGAAACGGGAGGCGGCGCTCCAGGGATCTGAACCACCGTGACATTGCCGCCTGGCGGAGCCCCCGCCGGAACATCGCCGCCGGCGGCGTCGCCACCGTCCTGCGCAAAAGCCACTGACGGCAACGCCAGTGAACCCAGAGTGACAATCCCTTTGAGTATCCGTCGATTTCTCATCGTCGCCTCTGACCCGATCCGCGGGGCGGCCGCTTGGCTTTGCCCTCATCGTCTTCGTTCACTTGCTCGACCCCGCTCTCGTCGCCCTGGATGGACACGCGAGGTCCATCGTCGGCCGGTGAGGGCGCCACTTCGGTGGGGGCCTCGTCCGTCTCGGACGCATCAGGTGCCAAGCGAACAACCGCGAGGCTGGGCCGGCCATCGGGCTGGTCATCCGCCGACGGCTCTGACGTGCGCGCCGCCGGTGCGGTGGTCTCGAGCGCATCGACCCGATCTTGAAGCGCCAGATTCGAGGCGCGCAGCTGGACCACCTCGTGATTCAGCTCGGTAAGCTTCTTCTGCATCGCCACGCGGCCGCTCGAACAGCCAGAGGCGGCCACGGCAAGACCGACCAGGACCACCACCGAGCCTAGCCGGGAGGAGCTGAACAATGAGGAGCGAGCAGGCCCACAACGGGCGAAATGGGCTCCCAGCGAATGGATTTGTGCCAGTGATTTCATGCGGCTTGACCCATCTTACGGTAGCACGCGAGCGTCGGCCAACATCTGCACGCGAGGCTGGGGCGCGAGCTCAGGTCCAACAGCGTGGTAGGGTGGCAAGCCACCATGATTGGACAGTTGCGCGGCCACCTCCTCGACAGTGCGCCCGACGGCACGCTAGTCGTGGACGTTCAGGGGGTCGGCTACGAGCTTTCGACGCCGCTGGGCGCGGTGGGTCGTATGGCCAAGGATGCCGACGGCACCATCACCCTGCACGTGCACACCCACGTACGAGAAGATGCCCTCGAGCTGTTCGGCTTTCCGACGACCGAAGAGCGCACGACCTTTCGTACCCTCATCGCGATCTCCAAGGTGGGTCCAAAGCTGGCACTCACGGTACTCGGCGCTCTGTCAGTGGCCGAGCTAGTCCAGCTTGTCGAAACCGGCCAAACGAGGCTGTTGACCAAGGTACCAGGGATCGGCAAGAAGACCGCCGAACGCATCGTGCTGGAGCTGAAGGGGAAGCTCGGCCCAGTCACCACCGCAGCGACGGGCACCGGCCCGGCTGCCTTGACACCAGGCGGTAGCGAATCAGGCCAAGGGGCCACACTGAGAGAAACCCTCGTCCGCATGGGTTTCAAGGCCGGTGAGGCTGAGCGCGCCGTAGCGACGCTAGGTGATCTGGAGCGGCCTCTCGACCAGCTCATCCGCGAGGCTCTGGTCGTGCTAGCGCCCTGACGACCCAACCCGCGGGCCCCATCCGGCCATCGCTTGGGATGCTGAACATCCGCTCCGTCAGAGACATGGGGCTAGCAAGCCAGTGGCTATTCTTTCATACTCCCATGTCGGCAGCCGGTGGGGCACGCTAGCGTGCCGCCGCCATAGCGAGCACGACGCCGTCAAGGAGACTGCACACGGTGACCACCTGCCCGGCCTGTGGAAAACACAATCAGCTTCACTACAAGTACTGTCTCGGGTGTGGTGCTGAGCTCGGCAGTGTGGGGCCGTCCACCAAGAAGCCTGGGCGCGCCGAGTCGATCCCGACGCCAACCCCTGGCTTGGACTTCAGCGACGACGTCACCCGCAGCGGCCGAGGGCCTCACATCCAGCCTCAGGAACCGCCGCCAGAGCGCGACGCTGCCCTACCCTTCGTCGTCTGCGCCAGCTGTGGCGCCCAGAACGACGTACACCACAAGTTCTGCTCGTCCTGTGGCGTCCAGCTGAAGCGCACGACTCAACCGGGTCGCGGCACCTCCCGTACCCGACTGACGGCGCTCAACCCAGATGGCTCGGAGGGTACGGTCTTTCCCCTGGGTGGCCAGACAACCAAGGTGGGGCGCGAGGCCGGTGGCATTCTGGCTGCAGACCCATTTCTGTCGCCAGCCCACGCATCCTTCACACCCCAAGACGACGGCGTAACGGTCCAGGACGAGAATTCGCTCAACGGGGTGTTTCGCAAGCTGGCGGTCGATCAGCGCTATCCGCTCCACCCGGGCCAGGTCTTCCGTATTGGCCAAGAGCTCATCCGCTTCGAGGCGCTCGAATCCAAGGGACCGGATGCAGACGGCATCGAAGCCATGGGGGCTCCCCTCGAAGGCTACGTGGGTCGCATCGCCATGGTGCTCAGCCGCTCCACGACCGGCACGGCATTCCCGGTGCCTGAGACGGGGCTCAACCTGGGCCGAGAACGAGGCGAGGTGATCTTCGCCGAAGACGGCTACGTCTCGGGCTTGCACTGCCGCATCAGCTACGAAGACGCACAGGCCTATCTGGCCGATCTAGGCAGCTCGAACGGCACCTTCGTCCGGGTCAACGGAGCGGAGAAGTTCCTGAACGGCGAGGTGCTGTTGATGGGCCAACAACTGTTTCGCATCACCGCCTGAACCCATGGGCTCCTTGCAACTGATACGCGTAGCCACGGCTGTCATCGCCAGAGACGACCGTTACCTCATCACCCAACGTCGAGCGACAGCTGCCCTGCCCCTGTTGTGGGAGTTTCCCGGCGGGCGGGTTGCGGAGGGCGAGAGCGACGCCGACGCCCTCAAACGGGTGATCCAGCACCGCTTGGGCGTCGAAGTGGAGACAGGTCAGCTGATCTCCTTCGTGTCTCATCCCTACGAGAGCTACGTGGTGGACCTCTATCTCTACGACTGTTCCATCGTGAAAGGCGAGCCTGCGCCGCAGGCCGTCAACGCGTTCAAGTGGGTCAAGAGCGACGAGTTCGACAACCACACGTTCACCCCAGCGGACGAATCGAGCATGGCTCAGTTGCTGGGAATCGACCCGGGCCCCGAGCAAGGGGACGGCTAGGGGCGCCGGACGACGACTTGACCTATACTAGAGGCACGACTACCCACTCGCAGCTCGTGACTGCGACGGGGCAACGATGAGGCTTCTTACTGCGGGGACCATCTGGGGCGTCGGCACGCTCGTGCTGTTCGCTGCTTGCGCCTTCCCTGACTTCCAGTTCGACCAAGAAGGCACCGGCGGAGGCAGCTCGACCAGTAGCAGTGGCGGGGGAACCGGCGGCACCCATACCGGCGGAACTGGCGGGTCGAGCACCGGCGAGGCAGGGTCGGGCGGTAGCCAGAGCTGCGAGCTGTACGAGCTGGGCGGCTGCAATTCCAACGAGAAGTGCACCATCGTCAACGTCGACACCGGAGAGATTGGCTGCGGACTCGCGGGTACGAAGGAAATCTGGGAACGGTGCAACGGCGATGGCGACTGCGTGGCGGGAACCTGGTGCGATCAGCTCCTTCACGTGTGCAAACCCTGGTGCCAGAACATCACCGAATGCGTCTTCGACGGCGGCACCTTCGAGGGTGAATGCATCACCGCCCGCCGGCCAGACGGCAGCGATATCCCTGGCAACCCATCCCATTGCGTCCCGAACTGCGACCCCATCTCGGGCGCCCCCTGCGTCACCGCCGACTCGGTGACTTGCATCTTCATCGGCGGAGGCTCGTTCGATTGCGCGCACAGCGAAAACCACACCAGCGGCTACAACTGCACGACCTCCGAGGACTGTGCAGCCGGACTGCTGTGCACGGGCTCAGGCATCGGCACTTGCCGATATTGGTGCACTCCACCCGCGTTCCTCGGCTGCGGCCTGAGCAACTGTTCGCCGCTGGATCCGAAGGTCTTCTACAACGCCGCAGAGTACGGTGCTTGTGGTTAGATCGACTGCTGGACGAGCCAACCCTCTGAAGGCCTAGAACGTTCCCCGCAGCTGAAAGCCCCCTGGTACGGGAACGAGGCCGACCTTGCCGCCCGCAACACTGGGCGCGGCATCATCGTCTGGTGCCAGCACGAACCACAGGACGACTCCCGTCGCGAGCACGCCAGCGCCAACGCCGAGTAGCACCTTGCTGGTGAGGTCGTAGGTCTCCGCCAGCGCGGCGGTATCTTCGTCCTCTGGATCGCAGCCCGTGTAGTTCTCCGGATCGAAGCAACGCACGTTAGCGATGGTGGCCTCGCGGAGCGCGAAGGTAACCGCCGCCCCGCCCAAGATCGCCACACCAGCCCCGGCAGCAATGTAGGCAGGCACCCGGGATGGTTGCTCCTTGGGACCACTGTCCGGCGGCGGAGGAGGCGGGATTGGATCCCGGATTGGATCCGGATCCGGGGTTGGGGGCGGCTCAGGATCATCGATCGCAAGCTCGACCTCCTCCGATTCGCCCTCGCCGAGCTCGAGCTCGCGGGTGTCGGTGACGGTCCCGTCCCGCTTGACCTCGATGACGTGGCGCCCCGGATCCACGGGGATCTCGGTGTCGACCAGGGCCAGGGAGACGGCACGCCCGTCGATGAAGATCTTCGAAGTGCGGACCTTGCCGGTCACCCTCAACTGAACCTGGGCCACCCGCTCGCGCAGCTTCTCGGCACGCTGCGGCGCATTCTCGACCACTGCCCTGGCCTTTGATCCCAGCGCCTTGGCCTCCTGCACCGCGAGCTCGAAGCCGTTGATCGCCTCGACGAGCCTGCCGAGGTGCTCGTGGCACAGCGCGACGTGGAAGCGCACCTGGGGCGTCAATATGACTTTCGCCACTATCTCGAGCTTGGCGAGGGCGCCGGCCCAGTCGTCCTCCGTCTCCAGGTCCTTCGCCTCGGTGAACAGCCCCCGAGCCGCGGCGAGCTCCTCTTTCGTTGGCTCGACTTGCTCGGCCGAGTCGTCAGCTGACGGCTGGCCCAGCGCGGGAGCGGACAAGGATAGGAGCACGAACAAGAGCGAGATCGCCCGCAAGATCTGGCGGAGAGAACTCGTCATCTTCGGACTCGCAACACAGGAAGACGACAGTGTACTACACCGTGCCAGAGTCGGTGAAGTCGACGTATCGTCCGACAGTTGCACCGCACCTTCCACTCCGTCACCCACAGGATCACCCACTGGTCGTGGTCGTCCCATAGGACGTTCGCGTGAGCATTACCAGAAACACCGGTCCCCCAATAAGCGCAGTCACTGCCCCCACGGGCAGCTGGGTCCCGAAGGCCCTGAACGCCAGCCGCGAGCCGAGGTCACAAAGTACCAGCATGATCGCGCCTACCAATACCGACAAGGGCAACAAACGCCGGTGGTCCGGCCCCATCACCCGCCGCACCGCATGGGGGACGACGAGTCCGACGAAACCAATCAGCCCGGTGAGACTGACGATCGCACCGACGATACACGACGAGGCGATGAAGACCCGGCGCTCCAGAGCCGCCACGTCTACCCCGAGGGTCTCGGCCGACTCGTCCCCTAGCGCCAAGAGATTCATGCGCCCCGAGTCGCGCACCAGCAGGGCACTGCCCAGCGCAACATAGGCCGTGACGGCGACCAGGCCCGTGGTGGTGGGCAACTCGATGAAGCCCACCAGCCAGCGCAACATCTGCGCCGCCCGTGACGGCGGCACCAGCAGCTTGCCAAAGGTGATCAACGAGGCGGCGATAGCGTTCACCATCACGCCTGCCAGCAGAATCGATGCGCCCGCAGGACCTCGAGGCGCCCGCCGCGCCACGGCGTAGACTAGGGCGGTGGCTCCCAGGCCGCCGACCAGGGCTGCAACGGGGATCAGCGCTGCAGACAACAGAGTAGCGGTGCCGAGCCCCAGTGCGATGACGGTGGTGGCTCCGACTGCTGCCCCGCCCGACACGCCGAGTATGTAGGGCTCGGCAAGCGGGTTGCGGAGCAATGCCTGGAAGGCAGCCCCGACCACCGCCAAACCACCGCCGGCCACGGCGGCGAGCAGCACGCGGGGCAGTCGATAGGCGAACAGGATGGTCCGGTCCGCGCCAGGGGAGGCCAAGGCAGCTCCTAAGGAGGCGTGGTCACTTCCCATGAGGGTGCCCAGACTTACTGAGCACAGCAGAAGCAACACCAGCGCCGCCACGCCGCCGAACAATCGCATGCTCAAGTCGCCCGCGGCGCTTGGCGGCCGCGCGAGGGCAGGTTGCGCTCATAGATGAGACGCAGACCGGTCAGCGTGAGGCTGTCATCGACATGTTCGATCGACTCGGTCTCCGGAGCGATGAGCTTGGCGAGGCCGCCGGTGGCGAGCACCCGACAAGGATAGTCCAGCTCGTCTCGAATCCGGCGACAGACACCGTCCACCAGACCGGCATAGCCAAACACGATACCGGCCTGCATCGACCCCTCAGGGGTGCGCCCGACCACTCGCTCCGGCCGTGCCAGCTCTACTCGATGCAACCGCGAAGCCCGAGCGAACAAGGCATCGGCGCTGATCATGATGCCCGGCGCGATGACGCCACCGAGGTAATCGCCGTCGGTAGTCACACAATCGAAAGTGGTGGCCGTACCGAAGTCGACGCAAATGACGCCACCCTTCGCCCAAGCAAAGGCAGCCACCCCGTTGACGATGCGATCCGCCCCTACCTCCCGGGGATTCTCGTACAAGATCCGCATCCCGGTCTTGACTCCCGGACTCACGACCAGGGGTGTGCACTCGAAGGTCTGGACCACCAGCTCGACGATGGTGTCCGTCAAGGGGGGCACCACACTCGCCAAGACCGCGCCATCAATGGTCGAGGACGCCACGCCGCGGAGCGCCATCATCTGGTGCACCAGAACGGCAAATTCATCGGCGGTGCGCGACAAGGCGCTCTCGGTTCGCAAGTGATGCACGAGCCTCGGACCATCGAAGACGCCGAAGCTGATGTTGGTGTTGCCTACGTCGACGGCCAGCAGCATGGGCTTCCCGGGCTCAGAGCTTTCGGTCGAGCATCAAAAACTGCTCCATAGTGGCTCTCGCCTCGCCAGGAGCACAACCGACCGATGGTGCTATAAGGCTCGCCACCATGGGTGACAACACCTCTCGGCGCGGGAGGTCCCCTTTGGGCCTGCCGAGGGCCTCGAGCCAAGCGAGGAGCCAGCGGTGAGAATCCTTCACCTCAGCGATCGCTGGAGCGCCCGAGGCGGTGCTGATTGGCACCTGCGGAGCGTGATCGATGCGCTCGCCGAGCGGGGACACCAGCAGCTGTTGGCGGTCGGCCGGGACGACGGCTCAGCAGCGAGAGCTTGTGGGATCCAGCTAGTCCCAGGGCTGGCCGTAACCTCGGGCCGCCGTGACGTCGCCAACCCGCTATCGTCCCTGGCTACGACCTTCCGTCCCGACGTGATTCACCTTCACAACGCCCTCGGACCGGCAGCGCTGCAATGGGCCGCTGACCGAGGTGCCGTGGCCACGATACAGGACCACCGAAGCTTCTGCCCTGGGCGGGGGAAATGGACGGCTGACGGTCAGCCGTGCCGCCAAGCGATGAGCCTGACAGGTTGCGCCGAGTGTTTCGACGACGAGGCCTACCATCGAACCATCTGCGAGCTGACGACCGCGCGGCTCGCGGCGCTGAAACGCATGAAAGCCATCACCGTGTTGTCCCATTACATGAAGAGTGAGCTCATGGCGGTTGGGGTGGCGGCAACGAAGACGACGGTCATTCCTCCATTCGTCTATGGCCTCGACGGTCTGGCGCCCCCCGACGGTCCGCCCTGCGTACTCTTCGCTGGACGGCTGGTGGCCGCCAAAGGCGTGGACGACGCCATCGAGGCTTGGCGCAGGTCCGGCCTCGAGCTCCCCTTGGTGCTGGCCGGCACCGGCTCGCTGCGCTCGGAGGTCGAGGACATGGACCGGGTCGAGGTGCTCGGTTGGGTGCCCCACCACCGCATCGCCGCAGTGATAGGCCGCGCCCAGGTACTCGTCATGCCCTCCCGCTGGCAAGAACCCTTCGGCATCGTTGGGCTCGAGGCGCTGAGCCTGAACACGCCAGTGGCCGCTTGGCGCAGCGGCGGCGTGCCCGAATGGCATCCTGGCGGCGAGCTGCTGGTGGATTGGGGGGACATTGACGCCCTTGCCGCGGCGCTTCGAGTAGCAGTCGGTCAGCGAGCCACGCCCGCCCAAGGCTTCGACCGTGACCTCCTCATGGATCAACTCGTCGCCCTTTACGAGAACCGGTGATCCAATCGCTAGACCGCAGCGCTGCACTCAACTGAGTTGCCTGCTGGCGCGTTGTGTGCGCCAGCTCCCATGAAGGTGATAGAGTTTATCTCATGGGACTTAAGTGGATTGCTCCTGGCTTGTTTGGGCTGGCCATCGCCGTGAGCTGCGCAGCCGGAAACGACGAAACCGCAGAGAAGGACTGCCCGGTGGGCTCGGAGACCTGCCCCTGCACTACCGGCGGCAGCTGCGACCCAGGCCTCGACTGCTTCAGTGGAATCTGTGTCGATCCAAATGCCAGCGGCGGTGGCGGTGCCAGCTCGAGCGGCGGTGGCATCGGTGGCCTCGGCAGCAGCGGTACCGGCGGCCAACAGAACTGCGAGGAGGGCTGCCAGAAGATCGACGTGCTCTTCGCCCTGGATCACTCAGCCTCGATGAACGAAGAGATCGCTGCCCTCTCGGGCGGCCAGTCGTTCACCGAGATCATCGACACCTTGGCGGCGGTCAACTGCGGAGACATCGATTTCCGAATCGGCCTGACCGACGACAACGACGTTGGCTTCATCGTGCCGAGCGGTTGGAGCGGCGCCGTGCCCTGGTTCGACTCGACCGTAATGGCCATCGACGCTATTGCCGCCGCATTCAACGGCGCAGGCGCCTCGCTGATGGGCGGCCCGGTGACACCCACAGGTTGTGAGCACGTGCTGACCAGCGCCACCCATCTGCTCAAGAACGACACGACGGGCTTTGTCCGGGACGACGCGCTGCTGGTGCTCATTCTCGTCACCGACGTCGACGACTATGGCGAATACGATCAGAACACCTGGCTCACAGGAGTCTGCGCAGGCCTCGGCTGCAGCACCCTGCCGGTACCGCCGCTGAGCGAGCTGAACAGCGATCTCCTGGCCTTAAAAAACGGGGATGGCGGAGGGCTGGCGGCCATCGTGGTGGCCGGTGATCCGAACGTGACGGCGGGCCTCAACATGTGCAATCAGCCGGGCAGCTGCGCTGGGGGTTCGGGCTATCTGGCCTTCCACGCTACTCGCTTGTGGGCCTTCGCCGAGCTGCAGTCGGGCACCAACGGCACCAAGGCGGACATTTGCGCTGGCGCCGCCAACGTACCGACGGCGATCAAGACCGCCTTCGACGACAACATCGATCTGGCCTGCAAGGGCTTCGAGCCGCCGCGGTAGCGGAGTGGGCCAGAAGGTCGTGCGCGAAGCCGCTGTGCCCGACGTTTGGCCAGCACGCTCAGTTACTTCCGAGGGGTTTTTGGAAAAAAACCCCTCCCCCAACGCGAAGCGCGTTGGGGCCCCCTCCCTAAAAGGGAAAGCGCTGGGGACCGATTGGGTGGACGAAAGGCGAAGCGTTGGAGGCCCCTCCCCAAAGGGAAAGCGCTGCGGCTCGTGGCGCGCAGCTGACCGCAACGCACAAAGTGGCACCGCGAACGTGGCCGGACCATGCTCAGGGCGATGGTCGGCAAGCAGCCTAGGCTCAGGGCGAAGCGCGGGCGGCGCTTGATGCTGCTGCTGGGACTTCTGGCCCTGGTCACGGTGGCGTCAGCCTGCGCCGACAAGGATGACGGCACGGCACCGACAACTGCCGACCAGCTGCCCAAGCTGCATCTCACCGATGACACGGCGGAGCTGTTGCTCACCTGGATGGATGACCGCGGCGGCACCCACACAGGCGTTTCCATCGCCGAGGTACCTGAGGGCAGTAAAGCCCTGGTGCGAGTGACCACCAAGGAGGCAGGCCATGGATCGCTGTTCTATGTGGCCGATCTGACCGCCAAACAGGCGGACGGTGGCTACCAGGTGACGTCGATGCGCCGCACCGAGTGGGAGGCGGTCATCGAAAAGCGCCGCAACGCCTGGCGATCCAAGCATGCACCGCCGCCAAAGCCGCCGGCCACAGGCGCCGGGAGCGGCCAGCCCGCCGCGCCGGTAAGCGATCTGCAGGTGATCATTTACGGGGCACCGTGGTGCAAACCTTGCCATCAGGCGGCCGCCTATTTGAAACGACGAGGCATCGCCTATGTCGAGTACAACGTGGACAAGCAGCCGGCACGGAACAAGGAGATGCTCGGCAAGCTGAAACGAGCGGGCAAGCGACACGGGAGCATCCCGGTGATCGACGTCGGAGGCATCATCCTCCAAGGCTACAGCCAAGCCGCCCTCGCCCGAGCGATCCAGAAGGCCACCCGAGGCGCCACCCGCCTATAGGTGCTCGAGAGGCGATGACGGTCCACTATTTCGCCTTCGGCTCGAACATGAGCCAGCCACGCATGATGGCGCGGATCCAAGAGGCAGAAGACCTGGGACAGGGCAGCCTCGAGGACTGGGCCTTCGTGTGCAACAAGTCAGGCATGGATGGCTCGGCGAAGGCCAACCTGGTGCGGCGCCCTGGCGCACGAGTGTGGGGTGTGGTGTATCGCTTCCCGCGCAGCCGGCTGCCCGAGTTGGACATCATCGAAGGTGGCTACCGGCGGGTCCGCGTCGAGGTTCAGTCTCATGGGCACCGCCTGCCATGTGAGGCCTATTGCTCCGATCGACTCACTAACGCTCCCATTCCCTTCGGCTGGTACAAAGACTTGATGGTCGCTGGCGCCGAGCAACACGGGCTACCGGAGCAACACATCGAGTTGCTGCGCACCTTGCCGTCCCGACCGCCGGACTGACCGGGCACACCGAGCTGGCGTCCCGCTCCGGTGGTTGCTGCACCTGATCGCCCGGCGTATACAGCGGGCCCTCAATATGCGGAGCACACACCGATGACCACGACGCTAGCCCAAGTCGACCCCGAAATCGCCGAGCTGATCAGCGCCGAGAAGACCCGCCAAGCAGACAACCTCCGGCTCATCGCCAGTGAGAACTACGCGTCCGAAGCGGTGATGGAAGCCAGCGCGTCGGTTCTGACGAACAAGTACTCGGAAGGCTACCCTGGGCGGCGCTACTACCAAGGGCAGGACAACGTCGACGCCATCGAGCGATTGGCCAACGTGCGCCTCCGCAAACTATTCGGGGCCGAGTGGTCCAACGTGCAGCCCTATTCGGGCAGCCCAGCCAACTTGGCCGCCTATCTCGCCTTCTGCGATGCCGGCGATACCATCATGGGAATGGGCCTGCCCGCAGGCGGCCACCTGACCCACGGCTGGAACGTCAGCATCACGGGGAAGTACTTCAAGAGCATCGCCTATGGCGTGACCAAGACAGACCACCGCATTGATTTCGACACCATCCGTAGCCTCGCCAAAGAGCACCGACCCAAGCTCATCTTCTGCGGCGCCACCGCTTATCCCCGGACCATCGATTTTGGCACCTTCCGTTCGATTGCCGATGAGGTCGACGCCATCCTGGTGGCTGACATTGCCCACATCGCAGGCTTGGTTGCCGCCGGCGTCCACCCCACTCCGGTAGGCACGGCTCAGGTCATCACCAGCACCACCCACAAGACGTTCCGCGGTCCCCGAGGCGGCATGATTCTGTGCGACAAGGTGCACGCCAAGGCGATCAACCGCGCGGTCTTTCCAGGCCTCCAAGGTGGCCCCCACAACCACACCACAGCAGCCATCGCAGTGGCGGCCAAAGAAGCAGACTGCCCGGAGTTCAAGATCTACGGCGCCAAGATCGTGGAGAACGCCAAGGCGCTCGGAGAGGCGCTGCTCGGCTACGGCTTTTCGCTCATCACCGGGGGTACGGACAACCACTTGTTGCTCGCCGACCTGACGCCCAAGGGCATCGGAGGAAAGCCCTATGCTCAGGCCCTCGAAAAGGCCGGCATCGTCTGCAACTACAACTCCATTCCCTTCGACCCACGCAAGCCATTCGATCCCTCGGGGATCCGGCTCGGCACGGCTGCGCTGACCACGCGGGGCATGGGCGTCCAGCAGATGACCCAGCTCGCCGGCTGGATGAACGAGGTGGCCCAGAGCCACGAGGACGAGACGCTTCAGGCCCGCATCGCAGGAGAAATCAAAGAGCTCTGCGCTCAGTTCCCGGCCCCCGGTCTGCCCCTGTCCTGAACCTCCCGCCGCGCTTACCTCACGGCGCGATTGGACGAAGACAAAATGACGAAAAGGCTGGTTGCTGCCAGCCTTTTCGCGTTCCAGCTCACCCTGGGATCTGGCTGACCGTCAGCCAGATCAGCGCCTCACTTAACGTAGACGCGACCCGCCGCAATGCCGCCACCGCTCTGAGCGGTGTAGACGACCTTGGCGTTGATGCCGATGGGCGCCGACCACTTGAAACACTGGCCACCGCCACCGAGCACAGCCTGTGAGCCGGTGGTCTTGTCCTCGGCGAGCACCGGGTTGGGCACTCCTGGAATGGGCTGCAACGCCACGAACTGGATGTGCATCTCACTAATGCCTGCCCCCACGGCAATGGCGCCATAACACTTGCCGTAGGTCATTTGGAACTGTTGCTCCAGGACCTGGCCTTGCTGGAACTGGCCTGCAACCACATCACTCGCGGGCTGCATGCCTTGCATGTGCTGAGACGCTAGCGCCTGCAGGGGCACGGTGGCCACAGCAGCCGTGGCAGGATCCAAGGGCGACGCTGCCCCCCCCGCACCACCCGGCGGAGGTTGACCACCAGGCGGTTGGCCACCTGGCGGCGGGAATGGGAAGGGCCAACCCGGTTGTCCACCAGGTGGCGGCGCCGTGCCGGGAGGAGGCGGCGCTGTGCCGGGAGGCGGCGCCGTGCCAGGAGGCGGCGGTGTGCCGGGAGGCAGAGCCGTGCCGGGAGGAGGTGGCGTACCAGGAGGCGGCGCCGTGCCTGGCGGCTGACCGTAGCCGGGCTGACCGTAGCCGGGCTGACCGTAGCCGGGCTGGCCGTAGCCGGGCTGGCCGTAGCC
>JAUVCD010001010.1 GCA_030590865.1 Myxococcales bacterium
CCGTGGCCCTTTGCTCGTTTTTTGTCCTCGACTCCAGCACCATCCGTCCGAGCGGTAGCATCTTCGTCAACCGCCTTGTCCGGATCCGAGCCCGGATCGGCTCCGCCCCGGGACGCATCGTCGCTGTGCTTGTCCGTGCCGACGACCTTGCTCGTCTTCTCCGTGCTCGTGCCGAACAGCATCCTGCGCAGCCGCCGGATCGAAGCGCCCTTGGCCTCCAACTCCTGGGTCAGGAAGGCCAGGGTGTCCACCGTCGCCGTGAGCGTGTCGTAGTCAGCCTGACTCAGCGGCGAACTACGGGCCCGCTCCAGGATCGCTTTCAGTTCAGCGGGCGTGAGTTTCAGTCGCCCGGACGACTTGCCTTCGCCCTGGTTCTTCTTGGCTCGAGTCTTTCGTTTGGGACGTAACCTCTTGCGCTCGCGCGCGCTGGCCTTGGTTCGCTTCTTGCTCATGCCGCGGCCTGCAACGATACGCGGAAGCGCTTCGTGAGCGCATACACGTAGATGTCCTTGAGCGGCCGGTTGGGCCGATTGGTGTGGTCGTTGTGGCCACGTCCCGTGGTCTGGCCCACGTACTGCCAATTGGCCGCTCGATAGCAGGTCCCCCGAAAACGCTCCGGGTCCACGAATGTCTCCAGCAGATACACCGGGTGGCCGTAGACTCGCTCCCAGTGACTCGAGATCTCGCGCGCCAGGCGCCCCAGGATGTGCGAGGCAAGATGCGGCACCCGAACCCAGGGCAGGATCAAAAAGCGGCTGTTGTAGGCCAGGTAACGGATGTTTGCCCGCCGGGCACAAGCCGACCAGCCGATGTAGCGGTCACGCGGGCCCAGGTGACGCGGGGCGGACGACAGAGCCAGGCAGGCCAAGGGGCGCGATCCGGCCCTGACCACGAACTTGAGATGCTCACCGACCGGCTGGGTGTAGCCCAGGTAATGGTGGGCCTCGATCAGGCCGTTGAACATGGGCTCGTCGTCGGTGCGCCGTACCTGTCGCATCTCAAGCGGCCCCAAGGCTTTGAGGCTCGTTTGCACCGGGCTCTGGTCTACCTGCGGACGCGCTTGCTTGGCGCGGTGGGTCAAGGGGTTGCGCACCTTGAAGCGCGGTGGTGGCAGCTCGATGTGGCCTGCCCGATGCAACGAAAGCATCAAAGAGCGGCAGACCATGTCCCGCAGGGCCCCGTTTTGCTGCCGCCAATCCCAGGCTTCACAGAGTTTTTTCGAAAGCAGGTAACGGCTGGCGCCCGGATGACGCGCGATGAGCGCGCGGATGAACACCGCGTCCTGGTCGGTAATCTCACGACCTCGAAATCTCAACAGCGACTCCATGTCCTCCTGCCTACCAGAGCCGGATCCTGAACGCAAGTCCTATTTTTGATTTTCTTCAGTCGCCCATCACTACCGCTGCCGAGGCCTGTGGGGTCACCGGTCGCCAATCCGGTGCGGCCTGCGTGGCACTGGGATCACCGGCGCACAGCAACACCGTAAGCTCGTGGGCCGCAAGCGTGGTCACCGCCTCGTCTGCTCGGCTGGGCCAGTAACGGAATCTACCGGAGGAAAGACGCTTGTGAAAAAGCCAAAATCCCTGACCGTCGTAAGCCAGGGCCTTGATGGCCGTGGCTTTGCGATTGCGAAAGACAAACAGCACTCCCGAGAATGGCTCCTCGCGTAGCCTGACTCTGCACAGTCGAGCAAGGCCATCGATACCACACCTGAAGTCGGCGGGTTCCAAGGCCACCAAGACCCTCATCTGGGGGGTGATCTGAATCATATTCGCTACGCTCGGAAAGCTCGGACCAGGCCCACCACGTCGAGCTGCCCACCATCATCAAAGCGAACCGTAAGCCGTACACCATCCGCGGTGGCCAGTTCGACCACCGCCGCCTTGCTGCTGTGATCGAGAAGCTGCGCGCCGCTGAGTTCAGCGAAGCAGTCCCGCGCAAAGCCTGGGGCCACGACCCCGGCACCCGGGCTCTGCGATCCACCATCGCACTTCTGCGCCAGCTCTACCTTGTCTTTCAGTGAGGCATAGCCCACTCGCAGCTCGCGCGCGATCATCGAGACCCCATACCGCTGGGCCAATCGAGTCGCGGCAGTCCAAAGATCACCGGGCATGGGCGAACGCTTGATCCGCTCCCTGCGCCAACGCTCGATCCGCTGGGTCAGCTTGGTCACGTCGCTGGGGGGGCTGTGATTGTTGCCTCTGCTCATAAACCAACCTCCAAATCCTTGCTTGTTGGTTCACGAGCCTAGCTGGGCCCCGATCCGATTTCATGCATCCTTGCCGAAGGGACACAATTGTCGCCGGGCAGGCCGGATCACGTTGTTTCCCATTTCCGTTTCCCACCACCCCCTACAACCTGCTGGAAACGGAAACGGGAAACCCCTCGATTA
The DNA here is from genome assembly GCA_030590865.1 of Myxococcales bacterium. Taxonomy (GTDB): domain Bacteria; phylum Myxococcota_A; class Polyangia; order Polyangiales; family Polyangiaceae; genus JAPYTK01. Next base: position 2,393 of record JAUVCD010001010.1, read on the forward strand.
TCGTG
>JAUVCD010001105.1 GCA_030590865.1 Myxococcales bacterium
CCAGCGGCCAACATCCGCAGCACCAGGTCGTAATCCTCGGGCCACCCCTGGTCGCGATAGCCGATCTCTGCGAGCACCTGGCGGCGCAGGGTGAGCGTTGGGTGAGCGATGGGGCACTCGATGAAGGCGTCTCGAGCAACCCGCTGTGGCGAGTCGATACTGTTCAGCCACCGCTCATAGTTCCGCAACCCGTCGTTCAGCTGGGCGCGCGGAAAGAGCCGCACGTGGCAACCCACCGCGCTCAGCTCAGGCTGCCGCTCGAGGGCTGACCGCTGCTCGCTCAGCCGCCGCCGATGCATCACATCATCCGCGTCCATGCGCGCCACCACCGGTGCGCGGCAGCCGCTCAGCCCACGCATCAGCGTGGGCACGAGCCCCTCATGAGGTCCGGCGAGCACCGTGAAACGGCCGTCGCGACGGTGGTGATCACCAGCGATGGTCAGGCTGCCATCGGTCGAGCCATCGTCGACGATCAGGCACTCGAAGCGCTGCTCGGTCTGGCGCGCAATGCTCCGCAGGCACAGATCCAGGGTCGCCTCGCCGTTGTAGACCGGCAAGAGCACCGAAACACGAGGCGCTGGATCGACCACGTCGGCTCAGCCCCAGTCAGCCCTCGCCGACGATGGTCACCAGCACGGTGCGCCGCGGGTTGGGGCCGTCGAAAGCGCAGACGAAGACGTTCTGCCAGGTCGACAGTCCCAGCCGACCGCCGCGGATGGGAACCGACTCGCTAGGACCGACGATGCCGGCCTGGATGTGGGCCGCCCCGTTGTTGTCGACCCGATCATGCCGCCAGCGCCCGGCCGGAGCGATGGTGTCGAGACAATCGAGCACGTCGAGGGTGATGTTGGGATCGTCGTTTTCCTGGATCATCAGTGCTGCCGTCGCACCCTGGGCGTAGAGCCCGCAAAGCCCTTCGCGCACCTGGGACTGGCGCACCTCGGCCTGAACCTGACCGGTGATGTCCACCAGCTGCCGCACCCGCTCGGTGGCGACCGTGATCTCCGCGGTGTAGAGCAACATGACCCAACGGTGCCACAAACTCGGGGAGAACGGGGCAGATCGACGCTCTGTCTGGCTGGAGACTTGACAGCATCACATCAGCTGAGGTCCGATCGGATCGTGCGTTACCTTTCCGCCATCTGGCTCTCCCTTGCGACCCTGGGGCTCGGTGCGAGCTGCCACTTGGTCGGTGGTACCGATGGGCTCTTCATCGAGGAGCTGGCCAGCAGCTCGGGCGGCAGTGGCACCGGTGGCGGCGGCACTGGAGGAAGCTCGACCAGCTCCAGCTCGTCGAGCAGCACGACCGGTGGTGGTGGCAGCGCCAGTTGCGACCCTGTCGACCCGCCAGCGCCAGATACAGGGTGCGCCTCCTTTGAGTGCATCGAGGGTTCATGGCAACTGCTCACGCAGCCAACTGGGACCGAGTGCACCGAAAATGGCGGGTTCCACTGCGACGGCGCCGGCACTTGCGTCGAGTGCACCCATGACGATCACTGCGAGGGCGAGATCCCGTGCCAGAACTACCAATGCATGGGGCTGGGCTGCACAAATGGCGCAATAGATAGCGGCGAGTCGGACATCGACTGCGGCGGGCCTTGTGTAGGCTGCGCCAACGGCCAAGGGTGCTCCAGCGACTCAGACTGCCT
>JAUVCD010000339.1 GCA_030590865.1 Myxococcales bacterium
TCAGAAACCCCGCCCAGTGGTTTCTTGGAGGGTGCCCCAGCGCGCCGCGCTGCGCAGCGTCCTAAACTGGAACAACGCGACGCGCATTTTGGGTGGGGGCCCCGGCGCCGTTGGCGCGGGGGGAGGGCCTTTTTCAAAAGGCCCTCAGAAGCAACTGAGTGCGCTGGCCAGACGTCATGCGAGGCGCGAACCGGCTGTGCCCTGCTGCGACCGCCGCCGCCCAGGCACTGGGCGGTCGCAACGGGGCACAACCGGTTCGCGCACGACATCTGGTCAAGGGCAAGCGCTACGGCTCATCGTCACGCAGCGTCGTTTCCACCGTCTCGTCGACCTCGTCAGGGCCGAAGACGGCGGCTTCGATCGTGGCGGCCCAGCTTTGAATGGCAGGCTGTTTCTTAGCTGCCGAGCGGACGTGTGCCGGCGTGGGGTCGGGACGTTTGTCGAAAGGCGCGCCGCGACGTCGTGCCCAATGAACGAAGCGTCTCAGCACCGCTCTGCGGCGAGTGATCAACGCGATGCGGAGGATGCCGCCAGGGGGCAGCGCTTTGCGCTCCTCGCTGTGGCTGGTCGAGCGGGCGATGATTTCGGCGCCCTCTGGTCGTTGTGGGAGGTCGACAGCAAAGGAGCCGTGGCGGTCCGTTGTGGTTTCCAACAGCACGCCATCGCCTTGTAGCGAGGGTTGTCGGATGATGATGGACACGCCGCCCAGCGGATGGCCGTCGTGGGCGTCTACGACCGTACCCTTCCAGCTTTTGGCACCCCGACGACTCTGGACGACATGCACCCCTGGCGTCAGCATCGGCGTGCCGAGTCCCAGGTCCGGCGGCTTCTTCGACCGGCGCCAGCTGACGGTGACCCAGATGGCAGCCCCGAGCACGACCACCGTCAAGAGCACCCGCAAGAGCATGCTCGGAGGGGCGATGGGGATCGCTACGATCAGCGGGGAGCCTGCCTGGTACCAGGGCGAGGCCGGCAGATAGCGCAGCGACAGCTCGGCCTCCCCAGGGGTGAGCGCCGGATCCAAGGTCACCACCAAATTTGCGCGCCCTTGCTCGACCGGCGCGCTGCCAACGCTGCTGCCGTTCAGCGTCCCTTCCACGACGCCGGTCTCCACGACACCGCGGGTGGCCGCGGCGAGCACGGTCAGCTCGACCGCGTCACCAGGGTCGGCTGGTTCGACGGTGTCGTCCAACGTCAGGCTCACCGTCGCCCGGCGGGTGATGGGCTGCTGGTCACTGGCCGCTGCCAGCTGATCGGTGCCGGCAAAGTGAAGCCGCAGCTTGCCGCCACCAGGGCCGGCAAGCTGTTGGGTGTTCACCGTGAGTCGCGCCTTGCCATCGCCACCGGTCTTGCTGTTTGCGAGCCGTTGGTCACGCTCGTCGTAAAGCAGAATCTCGAGACCGCCGCGGGAGGCTGCCGCGGTAGCGAGATCGAGGTCGAGGATCGCGCTGATGGTCATGCGTTTCTTGTCTAGATCGAGGGTGAGGGGCCGGGGCTCGAAGCGCAGGGTGGTGGCCAGCAGTTGCGGGCGGGCCCGATCGAATTGAACTTCGAGCTGTGCTGAGCCGTGGTAGCTGTCGCCGTTGAAGTGCAGCCGAATCGCCCCTCGCCGGGGCGCCTGGCGCCACCGCAGACAGATTTCACCACCTGCGGTGGTCTGAACGCGCAACCCACCGGCGAGCGGCGCGATCCTCACCTGCGGGGCAGGGCAGCCGCCTGCGTCAGCGACCGGCAAGTCGCCGCTGGTGGCGAGATCGATCCAGCCCCCTTCGAGGGGCGACAGTCCGTCGTCGCTCAACCTGCCCCGTAGCTCGAGCACGCCGCCCTGGGCGACGAATTGGGCTTGGGCGCGAAGCACAGCTCCGCCCCGCACCCGAACGGGCAAGGCGCTGGCCTGAGCAGCGCACAACAGTGCGGCGACGACCAACAGGGCGGGCAAGATGCGTGCGAACGGCAAGCGCAACCTCGTGGGTCACACGCTGACGAGTCGCGCTGGCCCTGTCAATCGACAAGCTGGCCCTGCCAATCGACAAGCTGGCTCTGTCAATCGACAAGGCTGTCGGCGGGTCACGCGCCTAGTTCGTGGCAGTGCCGAAGCACTGGGGGCCCCACCACCCCTGAACGGTGTTGCACCTGGTCTCGTCGACGAACTCAGTGCCCAGCTTGATGCAGTACTTGCCGGTGATCTGCACATCGCCGAGACCGACGTTCTTCCGGATTTCTTTGCACTCGAAGTTGTCCGGGCACTCGCAGAAGTTGAAGTTGTCGTCCTCTTCCTCACCTTCAGCTACGCCGCAGCGGCAGGAGCAATAGACGGAGTTATCACCGTCCCGGTACGAATCGGCGGCGCACTGGGAGCACACCGGCTGGGTGATCGGAATCTCAGTGCCTGGAACGTAGCAGCGGTTTTCCGTGTCTCCCGGCGTGCTGCACACGCTCGTGATGCACTGGTTGAACTCAGGCTCGCAGATGTAGCCCTCGGGGCAGTCGATCTGACTCTCGCATTGACAGTACCGCCCTTCTTGGTGGCACACGCGGTCTTTGCAGGCCGGATTGCGGCCGCCATCGCCGTTGCAGTTGGCCGGATCGGCGCCTTCGTCGCCGCAAGGCGTCGGGTCGCAGTCGGTCACGATGGCGCCGGCGAAAGTACAGGTGTCGTCGCCGCTACAGTCCCCATCGTCGTTGCACTGGGTCCGCGGGCCCTGGCCCTTGGGGCAGCTGACGCGACCCTGGAAGTGGTTCACCAGGCAGATACGACTCTTGCACTGGAACGAGCGCGATTCGATGTTCTCCTCCGTCAGCTTGAAGCCGGCGAAGTTCTCGCGATACTCGTCCTCAGGTGTGCAGGGATCACCGATGCCGGCCCCTGGACAGCCCATCAGCCCAAGGGCTGCGAAGCTGACGAGGAGGCCGAGCGCCGCCAACGCTTTCGCCGACGAGCGCCACAGCGGCGTCATCCCACCCAGTCGATGATTTGCCTGCCTCATCAGCTGATGCTCCAAGACCTTGGTCTCCTTCTGCCGGGTTTTCCTATTCCGACAGCATACACGAGCCCCCGCAAGATGAGGGAGCCCACCACGAAAGAACACCCGAAAGCTAGTACAGCTCGGGTTGGGACTGCAACGCCCACGTGCATGGTCGGCGTGACGATGCCGTGGTGGTGGCAGCTCGACGGCCCTGGCTACCGATGTTCCACGACGGGATTGCAAAGGCGATGCCACCGGTGGGCTACCCAAGAAAGTGGGCTCCTGCGCTCAATGGGCGGGGGGACCAGGTCGTCTTGTGGGACGTCCCATGGGACGTCTCAGCGGACCCCCCGATTTTGGACCGCTGGGCGATCTGGACCGCCAAGGCGCCGGAGCGGCGTGCTGGAGCTCCCGGTTCACGTCTTCTCTGGGGCCGCCTCCCGAGCTGTTTGAGGGCCGGCTTTGGCTCATTGGATGAGCCGCTGGGATGGACCCAATCGTCTTACTGTACGTATGAAACGTGGTGAGATGGTGCTCCGCATCGTTTCCGCAGCAGATCGAAGGGCAAGCGTCGCGGCCATGGGGCGGGCCAAGACGCACCAAACGCTCGTTGACAAGCCGAGTCCTCGGTCACTAGGATTTTGCGGCCCGAGAGCCATTTCTCGTGGTGATTCTCGGTCGCAGATAAGAGGTATTCGAGGCATGCGGACGTTGTTGCGCTGGTTCTTCTTGGTACTCACCCTGCTCCTGTGCGTGAGCGTAGGAAGCCTGAACGTTGCAAACGCTCAGAAGAAAGTCATCGATCTGGATGAGGAAGAAGACGGTGAAGAAGAGGAAGAAGACGAGGGGCCGGTCACTGCGGGCCAGATGACCGAAGAAGCCGCTCAGGCCAAGCGCCTCTTCGATAGCGAGCGCTGGAGCGAAGCGGCGTTGTTGCTCAAACGGGTCGTCGACGGGGACACCAACGACGACGCGGGCAACCGACAGATCGCCGAGTACCACCTGGCCGTGGCGCTCTATCGCCTGCAGTTCTACCAGGCGAGCTACGACATCTTCCGGCGGGTCGCTGACAAGCCGAATCACATCAAGTTCAAGGAGACGCTGTTGTGGTTGGCCAAGCTCGCCACCCAGCTGCCCGAGCCGGCGGACATCATCGGCAGCGTGGGTAAGTACTCCCGCGAGCAGGTCAAGCGCTTCGACAATCCGCAGCAGAGCAAGCTCTACTGGCAGCTCAACTACATGCTCGGCCGGTTCAAGTACCGGGACCTGAAGTTCGAGGAAGCCATCCAGCTGTTCGAGCGGGTCGGTCGCGGCAGCCCCTACTTCGTCAAAGCGCAGTTCTTCATGGGGATCTCCTACGTGCGACTGCGCAAGTCGGTCCCGGCGGTCCGCGCGTTCCAGCGAATCATCGACGCCATCGACGAAGGCGTCGAGGGTGTCGAAGACGAGTTGCGCATGCGAGATCTGGCGAACCTCTCGATGGCTCGCACGTTCTACTCGGCCTCCACGCGGCTCGATCAGAACAACATTCCCACCATCGACGAGAAGAAGCTCAGCGCTGCGGTCAAGTATTGGAACTTGGTCGACGTCGCCAGCGAGTACTGGCTCGACGCGTTGTTCGAGCAGTCCTGGGCCTATTTCATGGCTGGTGACTATCCCCACGCTTTGGGAAACATCCACACCATCCAGTCCCCGTACTTCCCCAACTCGTTTTATCCGGAAGCAGACATCATTCGGATGGTCATCTACTTCACGACTTGTCAGTACGAGGATGCCACGTCTTTGGTCGCCAAGTTCCAGAAGCGCTACGAGCCCATCGCCAAAGAGCTCGAGGGTGTGCTCAAGCGCTTCGAAGGTGAAGGCAGCGAGCAGAAGTTCTACGAGTTCTTGATGGACGTGCGGGACGGCAAAGGAACGCTCTCACCCACCATCAGGCCCATCGTCGAGAACGCGCTGAGCGATCGCCAGTTGCTGCGTAACGTCGAGTACGTCCGGGTGCTGGAGGTCGAGATGAAGCGTTTCGGCAAAGCGCCGTCCTCCTTCAAGGGCTCGCCGGTCGGGGCGGATGTCGAGGACAACGTCGGCATTGCCAAACAGGACGCCATTCGCCGCACGGGTGTGCTGGCCAAGAAGCGCTACCAGCGAAACCTGGACGAGCTGAAAGAGCATTTGCGCTCTGGCCAGAAGATCATCGTCGACATCACCAACGCCCAGCGGAAGCAGCTGGACGAAGAGATCGCGACCGGGCAGTGGACTGAGGAAGACGCCTACGAGTTCGGTCAGATCCCGGCGGACGAGGAGCACGTGATCTGGCCCTTCAACGGGGAATACTGGCGTGACGAGCTGGGATACTACCGACAGATCGTGCACTCCGAGTGCGGCAATCAGTGACACGAGAGATTTGAGCGCCACTTGAGGGGGCGAGAGCGGAGCTCTGCACTCGCCATGAGTAATCGGTGAAGGAAGATCAGGAAATGACCACAGGCACTTCGTACACACTGGCGCCCCAGGCCTTGAAAAGGTTGATGCGTTTCGGAGCAGTGGCGGCCACGTTGGTGCTCTCGAGCCTCGTCGTTACGCCGGCGAGCGCCCAACAGTGCATCTCAGCGGCGGCCAAGAAGAACCTCTCCTCCTGTCCAGGCGGGAAGTTCAAGGCCAACGTCACCAAGCGTCCACAAGTCAGCTTCTCCAGTGCTCCGGAGGAGCTGAAGAAGAAGAAGCGGAAGACGGATCTCAAGCCGGTCAACCCGACGGACATTACCAAGACCGCCCAGCGGGACGAGCGTTCCTCTCGGCTCAAGCCGAAGGTCCGTGCGCTGCTGATGACCGAGATCTCCAACGTCACGCGGCTGGAGAGGAGCACGTCCTACAAGGACAAGGACAAGCCTCAGCTGATGCGTCGGCTGGCGGAGGGCTACGTCGAGCTCGAGGCGAGCGCCTTCCGGGACAAGGTTGAAAACGAGGTCAAGGCGCAGACCTACCGCAAGAAGAACCCCAAGGCTGCGGCCAAGGCCAAGAAGAAGGCCCAGATCGCGGCCAAGATCATCAAGACGTCGCGCAAGAACGCGATCAAGTACTACCGAAAGCTCAAGAAGAAGTTCCCCAAGTGGTGCCAGTATCCGAAGAACAAGGCGGGCAAGCGGGGCTGTATGGACGAGGTGCTCTATTACCTCGCCTACGAGTACGAGCAGTCCGGCGATCTGGAGCGAGCCCGCAAGGTCTATCTCGAGCTGACCGAGAAGTGGAAGAAGTCACGCTTCGTGCCGAACGCCTACCTGGCCTTCGGTGAGCTGTTCTTCAACGAGGCGCAGGGCAATCCAGCCAAGTGGCCGGTCGCCGGCAACTTCTACAGAGAGGTGCTCAAGTACGACCCACCGGAGAACAAGCTCTGGGGCTACGCCACCTACAAGCTCGGTTACGTGTTCTGGAACCAGGGCATGTACAAAGAGTCGATCGACCAGTTCCAGAACGTCATTCAGTTCGGTCAGAAGTGGTCCCATCTGCCTAACGCCAAGGGCCTGGCCAAGAGCGCCCGCCGGGACATCATTCCGGTCTACGCGCTCGCCGGCGATCCGAAGAAATCCTACGACTTCTTCCGGCCCCTCAGCGGTGGCGGCGTCAAGGCGACCTTCCACATGATGGAAGAGCTCGGTCTCAACCTGATCGACACCGGTCACTACCCTGAAGCCATCATCCTCTACCGGGATTTGATGACCCGCAACCAGGGGCCCAAATACTGTTTCTATCAGGCCCAGGTGACCCAGGCGCTGATGGCCAGCAAGAGCGGCAACAAGCCTCCCATCGTGGCGGAGCTCAAGAAGCAGCTCGCGGTCTACAAGGCCTTCCAAAAGGGGAAGCAACCTGCCGCAGCCAAGCTGAAGTGTGCCAACCGCACCGCCGGGCTGATGACCGAAACGGCCATGGCCTGGCACCTGGAGGCCGTCGGCTCAGGCGGCGTCCGCGGCACCGGTGACCCCAAGACCATGAAGTTCAGCGCCGAGCTCTACGATCTGGTCGTCACCGGTTTCACCCAGAAGCAGTTCTCCAAGTTCAAGTTCCCACGGATCATCAAAGAGGACTGGCCGGACATCCCGAAGATTCGCTACGCCATGGCCGACCTCCTGTATTTCCAGAAGGACTGGGCCAAGTGCGGTCCCGCCTTCGACTCGGTGGTGGCCGAGGATCCCAACGGGGCGAATGCGGCCGAGGCGGCCTTCGCTTCGGTGCTCTGCTACCAGAACATCTACGCCGAGAAGCACAAGGACGGCTCGCACCGCAAGGGTGGCGGCAACATGCCGACCGCGGCGAAGGGCAAGAAGGGGAAGAAGGCCGAGGCGGCGAAGTTCAAGGCCAAGCCCTTCACCACAGAACAGCAGGGGATGATCACCGCCTTCAACCGCTACGTCTGTTACATCAAGCCGCCCAAGGGCGACAAAGACGCCGCAGAGCAGTACGTCGAGGTGAAATACGCTCGCGGTCGCACCTACTTCGAGAGCCAGCACTGGGAGGAAGCGGCCTGGGCGTTCCGTGACGTCGCTCTGAGCCACCCCAACCACGACGCCTCGGTCTACGCGGCCCAGCTCTATTTGGAGTCGCTCAACATCCTGGGCAGCAAGATCGACCCGGTGCGTCCTGGTTGTTACGACCACATGGAAGAGGACGTCCCGACGTTCATCAAGAACTACTGTAGCGAGAAGAAGAAGGAAGAGAACGAGGAGCAGTGCGGCATTCTCTTCCGTATTCAGCGCGACATCGAGCGGCTGAAGGCGGAGAACATGGTCAAGGCCTGTGACGAGGGCAAGGCCACCGGCTGCATCAAGAAGTACGAAAAAGCAGGCAACCTCTATTACGCCCTGTGGAAGAAATACGGCGAAGAGGCCTGCAACCAGAAGAAGCCCAAGCCGGAATGCAAGAAGAGCGATGAGATCCTCTACAACGCGGCGCGGGCGTACCAGGCAGCACGGCTGATCGCCAAGGCGATCAATGTGCGCAAGATCCTCATCGATCCCAAGTACCACCTGGAGAAGACCGAGCTGGCCCGGAAGGCGGTCTACGAGATTGGTGGCAACTACCAGGCCATCGCGGTCTACGACCTGGCGGCCACTTGGTATGAGCGGTTTGCCAAGGAAAACCCGAAGATGGAGAAAGCGCCCGAGGCGCTGAAGGACTCGGTCGTTCTCCGACTCGGACTGGGGCAGCCGGACAAGGCGATCAAGGACGCCAAGCTATTCCGGACCAAGTACGGCCGCAGCAACGCCGCCGAGGCAGCTCAGGTCGGCTTCGCCATCGGAGCCCACCACGTCGAACGCGAGGAGTGGCGCCAGGCGTCCCGTGCGCTGAGCGGCGCGGCGATGATGCAGATCGACAAGTCGGCCACCGAGGACATCAAGATCCAAGCCCACGGGCTGCTCGGACGGACCTACGCCAAGCAGAACAAGACCGGCCAGGCCGACCGTGAATACGGCAAGGTCCGTGGGTTCTGGAAGGATCCGGCCTCGATGAAGCGCAAGCTCGACGCCATCGGCGGCAGCTCCGCCCAGAAGATGCGTCGGCTCGGCAAGGTGCTGACGACGGTGGGCGAGTCCTACTACCACTTTGCCCAGAAGAAACGGGCCAAGGCCGAGGCGCTCAAGTTCCCCGAGTACAAGGGCAAGGGTGAACGGAAAGACGTGCAGAAGCACATCGGCACCAAGGTCAAGACCTGGATGGAGAAGAAGCAGCCCGCCATCCGTGAGGCTGAAAAAGAGTACATCAAGATCATCCAGCTCAAGCCCGAGCCGCCGCCCATTTGGGTCATCAAGGCGGGCGGCGCGGTAGGCGCCATGTGGGGCGGCTTCGTGGCCGACTTCCGCGCGGCTCCCTATCCGAAGGAGTGGGACAAGAAGGGCAAGAGCCCCTTCGGCGATCCCAAGGATCCCACCGCCCCGCCGCTGAGCTGGGCCGAGATTCGGCTGCACTATCTGCACTCGCTCGACAGCGCTAGCGAGAAGCAGAAGCAGATGGCCAAGGGCGCCTACATCACCTGTCTCGGCTACTCGGTGAAGTACCAGTACTTCGACGAGGACTCCCGGTCTTGTGAGGAGTGGCTGAGCAAGAACTACCCGACCCAGTTCCACCTGATCGACGAGTTCAGTGGCGCTCCGACGCGGGTCAACTCGGGTCTCGACGAGCGGCCCCAGGCGCTGAACATCGACGGCTCGGCGGCACTGATCGACACCCGCCAGGCTGAAGCGGCAGCCGCCAAGAAGGAAGACAAGAAGCCCAAGAAGGGCAAGAAGTGAGCGGCAGCGCAAGGAGACAAGCCATGAAGAAGAAAAATCAAAGCTCTTTGCTCGTGCTGGCGCTCGCGGCGACCGCCATGGCCGCCTGCGGTGGCGGTGGCGGCGCTGGTGGCCCGGATGCAGTCGATCCCAGCGGTGAGAAAATCATCACGGGGACCGGCGAGACGGTCAACAAGGCGGCTGCTGACAAGTTCCAGTTAGGTCTCAAGGGGCTTCAGGGCCACGACAAGACGAGCGACTGGACGGACGCAACCTGCAACTCGACTGCAGCGGCCTTCAAGGAGGCCAACGAGAAGCAGAAGGGCACCTTCTACGAGGCGCTCTACAACGCCGGTGTGGCCTATCAGCGCTGCAAGAACGACGTCGAAGCCAAGAAGACCTTCGACGACATTCTGAGCAAGAAACCCGAGTTCCACCGAGCTCGGGTGCAGGTCGCGCTCTACAAGTTCCAACAGGACAAGGACATCGAGGGCGCCATCGGTGAGATGAAGCGGGCCATCAAGGACGCCGAGTACAAGAACGAGGAGGCCCTGGTCAACCTCGCCATGTTGCAGATGCAGCGCGATGGCGACACCAGCGAGAGCAACTGCGACAACGATTTTGAGTGCGCCAAGTTGAATCTGCAGCGGGCGCTGGCCATCAACGACGGCTTCATGCCAGCCTTCAACCAGTTAGCGGTCTACTACCTGGAGCGAGCCAAGAAGAAGGCGGGCCGAGGCAAGGG
>JAUVCD010001080.1 GCA_030590865.1 Myxococcales bacterium
GCCTTGCCGTCGATGGCTATTTGGCCTGTCTTCGGAACAAGACGCAGAGACTCCACCCAACTCGTGACCATCCTGGCAAAACTTTTCGGCTTAACACGAGCGAACACTCGAAGGATGGTATCCTGTGACGGCGGCCCATGCTTCCAGCCAAACCACCGTTCCAGCAGGGGAGCGCGAGCATCGGCCCACATTGCGATGTCATCCGCGTCATCACACCCGGTCAGCATCCCCAGCAGCGACACCAAAACCACATCGACCATGCGATGGCGCTTTCCACGACGCCGACGAGGATCTCGCAGCTTTGCAAAAAATCTCTTCCAAGTGTGAATCGCCACCGCTCCAACGAGTCCCGTATCCGGGTGTCGTGACCAGAGCTATTTGAGAATCTCATCCGGTTGATCTTTGTCCGAGGACGAAGTGTTCCCGTGTTCCCGATCTCCGGGTTGGGAACACGGGAACACGATGGTCGCGGCAGTCAGCGAGCGAGGCTAGATGAGACGCCAACCTTTGGGAGTGCGCCGGACAACACCGGCAGCTTTGAGCGTATCGAGAGCCTCTACGACATCAGTCTTTCGGCGGCGCAGGCGCTCGCGTAACTCGACGGTGGTGAATGGCCTGTTGGCCTTTTCGAGTTGACGCCGAATTTCGTTTTCCAGCGGGTTACCCTCGGGCTGCTTGGCCTTCGATGATTCGCTGGCAGAGGTTGTGAGATGTGGTGCAGGCTCTTGCTCGAGTTTCAGCTGGATCGGCTCGGGCGAGCGTGCGCTGCGGTGCTCGACGGTGAGAGTGAGGTTGTCTCCCTTGCGCATCAGGAACAGATTCGAATCGGACCATGCCGCAAAATCGGAGCTGCCTCGATATGCCTGGTTGGGATTGGCCGCGGGGGACTTGCGAGCGTGATGCACGAGCAGAATGGCGACGTCGCAGTCGCGCTGGATGGCGCGCAAAGAACCGAGGACAGCCGATACATCCGAAGCAGAATTCTCGTCGATGCGGCCGACCAAGCGGACAAACGGGTCGAGCACCAATAGGCGCGGCTTGCATTGCTCGATGGCGGCGCGCAGGCGTTTCAGATCTTCGGGTAAATCGAGTCGCAACACAGGCACGTCGATGAGATACACCGAAAGCTTTTGAATGTCGCACCCGCGGCTCTTGGCCAGCCCATCGAACCGACTGCGCAAAGCCGCCAAGCTATCCTCGGCGCCGTAAAACAAAACAGGGCCGGGTAAGTGGGTCGGGTATCGTCCGAGCGCTGGCTTTCCGGTCGCCACGGCGAGCGCAAGCTCGGCCGCGAGATATGTCTTGCAGACCTTGGCTTGCCCTCCCAACAAGCCGACGCCTCCGGCGAGCCAGATGTCCTCTATGAGCCAGGTAGCATCAGGTGGTTGTGGGTCCACGTCGGCGACCCTGCGAATAGGCAGCGGCTTTCTAGATCCCGTGGGTGTCGAGGACGGCACGAAACACCTCCGGGTCAACGGGACCTTTGGATCTGGCGAGCGCGTGACGGACCACCTGGTCGATGAGCGCCGGCGCAGCCATGGTGCGCTCGAACAGGTCGTCGCGTGCATTGTCAGGGACGCGCATTGCGTCTTGGGTGCCGAAGCGATGCTCGATGAACGGGTCGAGCTCGTCTCGCCTGAGCCCCGTGAGCACGCAGCGGTGTGCGATGCGTCTCTTGAGTGGAAACAACATGGGCGCCTCAAGCTTTGTGGCGATCTCGGGCAGGCCGGAGAAGACGACAGTGAGCAACTGCTCCGCGACGAGCTTGTGCTCGGCGAGGGTGCGTATCTCTTGGAGTGTGTCTCGGTCGAGCTGGTCGGCTTCGTCTAACCAAAGGACGGTG
>JAUVCD010000112.1 GCA_030590865.1 Myxococcales bacterium
CTGCGCGACCAAGGGTTGCGGGCGTCTGACTCGGTGGTGTGCAACATCGCCGAAGGGTGCTCCAAGAAGGGGACCGTGGTGGGCAAGAGCAATCTCTTGACGGCGCTCGGGTCAGCTGGCGAGTGCTGTGCGGTGCTCGACTGCGTCTCGCTCTCGGGCAGCGTCGAGCAGCAAGAGAAGCTCAGACGCATCGGCGCCATGCTCTTCAAGCTGAGCAACTGACCTTCTGGGGGCTGCGGGCCGCCAGCCGGCAGCCCGCCTGGGCTCTGCTGTGGCCCGTAGGCTTACCGGCTGCACCGCCGGATGAGCCCAGTCAGCATGGCGCATACGCGGTTGGCCAGCGCCAGCAGCTCGTCGGTCGCTTCTTCACCAAGCAACTCGCAACGACACGCCCTGAGCGGCACGACGCTCGCCGTCGATTGAGCTCCACAGAAACTCAACCGACGCCCGAGCCCAACAGTCACAAGGAGATGGTGAACATGTCGTCAGTGGTGTCCTAAGCAAAGTGTCAGCGATGTCTTGATTTGCTCCGTCCCCTTCCCCCACGCGCACGCCCCCCCCCTCGCCCCCGCTTCCCTTCCGCTTCCGCTTCCGCCCTAGACCAAACCATCGGGCTCGGAACGGGCTCGGGCTCGCGCGCGGGTTCGTGCGCGGGGAGGAAGCGGAAGCGACAACTATCCTGTCAGAGGGGGACAACTATTCCTTCAGAAGGGGCTATCGCTCAGCCTGTGCCGCCGCTGCCGCCATCTCCACAGGGGGCCTGCTGCGAGCAACTGTAGACACTGCTGGTACCCACCGGGTGGCAGCACTCGTTGGGGCCGCACACCTGCGGGTCGTCGGTGCATACCGTCTCGCACAGTGTCCTTTGCAGGAACGGGTTGTCGACGCACGTGGCGCCTGGGCAGCACACATCCCCAGCGCATGGCTCTCCCACCACCATGCAAGCGGCGTTGGAGTCGTCGTCATCATCTTCGTCAACGGTCCCGCAGGCCGCGATCACCGTCGCGACTATCAGCAAACACAAGCGACGCTGTTGCACAGTTCACTCCTCCAAACCTACGCACGCAACCACACCGTCGACGTTGTGGTTGCATATCACCTGCGCGCGAGCATGACCCGCACAAACACCCAATGGGCAGCAATCGGGATCGCCAAAATGGGTGCCAGGAGTTTGGTGTCTACCTTTCCGGCTCGGTCCTGATTCCGGGCTGTTGGCCCCGAATAGGTAACCCCCTGGCACCCTCCACGCCCCGAAGGGCCTCAGTCCGCGCCAAACCTCGTGGTGTGCCGAAACACAGCCGACCCGAACACCGAGCGGTCCCAGGAAGGCCATGGCCATGATGTAGCGCCAGGCCTCGTCGGTGGTGAGGTAGCCGGCGTCGGCGCCGAAGCCGGCGAGCACGACCAGAGACTGGGCGTCCGGGGCAGCCCCCCATCTGGTTGGCTATTGCCCACGTGTGACGATGGCGCGGTGGTAGTCTGAGAGCCTCGGAGGAAGCATGACGAAGCGAGCTGGATGGTATCCGAAGGCGCCGTGGCGACTGGTCTTGGGCGCCGCGACGTTGATGGCATTGCTGGCCTGCGGCGACGACGCCGACACGACGTCCACCACCAGCACGTCGACGACCGGCACTGGCGGCGTCGGAGGCACCGGTGGTGCGGGCGGCGTCGGTGGGTTCAACACGGGCACCGGCGGGACGGGCGACTACGGCTGCAGCGCAGACTTGCACTATGTGATCGATGCCAACGGCAGCCAGGTGGTCGAATGCGCGGAGGACGAGGGCTGCCTCGACGGCGCCTGTGTCCAGGCCTGCGCAGCGGCAGCGGGCAGCCACGGCAACCTCGGTTGCGACTTTCGCGTCTCCACTCCGGGCCATTACCCGAACCTCACGGCGCCGCCTTGCTTTGCCGTCTTCGTAACCAACGCCTGGCCACGGCCAGCCATGGTCACCGTCAGCTTGGGGGGCACCAGCTACGATGTCGGCCAGTTCGGCCGTATCCCTCAGAATGGCCAGCCCGAGAGCGCCTGGCCCGCCATTCCCGCAACCGGGATCCCGGTGGGCGAGGTAGGCGTGCTGTTTCTCTCCCACGACCCGAGCGCCACCTTGGTCGAGACAGGGCAGTCCTTGGCTTGCCCAGTGACCCCAGCCCTTTCGGTAGGCACGGTGCTGGCCGGCTCCGGCGTGTCGGAGGCCTTTCACATCGGCTCGGACACCCCGATCAGTGGCTACGACATGCTGCCCTATGGCGGCGCCCCGTCCCATGTCCCGAGCGCCCAGCTGCTCTTTCCCACTACCGCTTGGGGCACCAACTACGTGATGATCGCCACGCCGCCCGGCAGCTACGCCACTCCAGGGCCGCTGTGGGGCCAGATCCTGGCGACCGAGGACAACACCAGCGTGCAGGTCCTTCCGGCGGTGGACTTGCCGGCAGCCGGCGATAACAGCTTCCTCGCAGCTCCTGCCAACGTGGCGGTCACCTTCGCAATCCCGGCTGCCGGGCAGACCCTTCAATGGGAGCTCGCCCCGGGCTCGAACGACCTGTCCGGCACGGTGGTGTTGGCCGACAAGCCGGTGGCGGTGTTCGCAGGCAATCGCTTTTACCGCAACCAGCCAATGCCAGCACCGGGAGGCGATTCGACCCATCAGCAGAACCTCGCCGTCGACACCATGGGCCACCTCTACGCAGCGGCTCCCTTCGAGACCCGACGGGATGACATGCAGCCCGAGCCGATCGGCTATCGCGTCGTCGGCGCCATCAGCGGCACGACGCTGAGCTACGACCCCGCCGTGACCGGCGCGCCAACGAGCCTGACGCAGGGGCAGGTGGTGGACTTCGAGGCCACGGGGCCCTTCCAGATCTCGAGTCAGGACGCCGACCATCCCTTCACCTTGGCCCAGGTGATGCGTAGCTCCCACTTCATCACCGACGGTGGCGGGACCATCCGAGCCGGCTCTACCGCTGATCTGCACGGCTGGCCCTACACCCTGGGCGACGAGGAATTTGTGGTGCTCTTGCCGCCCGCCCAGTTCCTCCAGCACTACGTGTTCTTCACCGATCCCAGCTACCCCACGACCAACCTGGTGATCACCCGCAGCCACACAGACGCCGGTTTCCATGACGTCGACCTGGATTGCCTGGGCACCATCGGCGGCTGGCAGCCTGTGGGCAGCGGCGGGCAATACGAGGTGGCGACCGTCGATCTGATCCGTGCAGGCGTGAGCGTAGGAAGCTGCCTCAATGGTCGCCACACGGCAGCGAGCGACGGCCCCTTCGGCATCGTGGTGTGGGGCCTCGATGCCTACTCGTCCTACGCCTACCCGGCAGGCGGCAACGCGGCGCAGCTCACCGATCTGGTGGTACCGCCCATGCCGAACTGACCGGAACGGTCCACGAGAGCGGCGCGGCTCACTGGACGTGGTCAACGCAGGCCCGGGCAGCAGGCAGCACACTCGCCTCCAAGGTGGGGGGCGCCGCACTGAGCCGTCGGGCGTTGGGTGGGTAGCATCTTGGGCAGGGCCCCACGATGACCAACCCTCTCGAGGATTGCGGCGCCGAGTTTGCCGCAATGCCGGAGGCCTAGCGGCGCCAACGACGTGAGCCAGGCATCGCTGCCATCGACTCGACGCCCCCCACATCGCGGCCGTCGCAGACCAGGTGCTCTGGTGGTTCGTGCCACGGACCGTTCACCAAGGAGTCGCTGAGTGGCTCGACGAAGATGCTCCCAGGCAGTTGCGAGCAGAAGAAGGCTGGACTGGCGGGCTCGGGCGAGCACCCTTGGGGCGTTGAACGGGCGGCGTGGAGGTCACCGAGCACGGCTTCGTGGCCCCGCTCCCCGCCAAGCAGCGCTCCCGGCAGGGCAAGGTGCTGATCGTCGACGCTCGTGGCCCACACCTGTGCATCTCGCTGGGTGATCCGGGCTTGTCCAAGCGAGGGATGCGCGCCTTTCGCAGGGGCACCCATTCTCTCGCGGCGGCCGGGCGACGGGCCATTGGCAGGCAGTTGCCAGCCAAACGGATGGCGCTTTGGGTCGACTCACGGTGGGCCGAGGCCCCCATGGAAAAGCTCGGCGCCCACGGCTGAAGAAGGTGAACTCGGTGTCGCGGTTGATGGTGCGCTCGGCGTAGGGCGTCTCGTTCTATCCTCCGAGGGGACCTCGGTCGTTGCCGTGCGGGATTTGGACTACCAGCGCGGCTACACCAACTGCTCCCGTGAGGGTGACGTCGAGGGTCTGCCCACCACCATGAAGTGCACGCGTACGACGATTCGTCCGCGCGGCCGACATCACTCGTTCTGTCAGCCGTTCAGACTGCCCTGATCTAGGCCGTCGAAATCGCTCAGCAGGCCTCGCAAGCGGTCGACGATGAGCTCGACGCCACCCGGGAGATTGGATTCTACGTTCAGCGGCATCACTGGATCGTGGAGGGACATGCGGAGCAGGAACCACCCGTCTTCGCCGGCGCCCTCGCAGCGGATGCGGAGACCCTCGTAGTTCGGCTGTTCGGGCCTCCAACCGGGTTGTGCGCCGGTTCGCGTCGCCAGTTGATCCAGGACCTGCTTTCCGTAGCTGGCGAAGTCGGGCTCGCGAATCGAAAGCCTGAATTCCCTTTCCTCCGCAGGCTGGGGAAGCCCTTCGATCAAGCTCACCAGGGATTTGTCCTGCCGGTTCATCTTCGCCATCTGGATCAACAGTTTGGCTACGAGGTAGGCCCCGTCGTCGAGGAAGTGATTCTCTTTCAACGCCGCGTGCCCCGACGTTTCAATGGCTAGCCACGACTCCTTGCCGTCCCCATTGAGACGCACCGCTTCGTTGATGACGTTCTTGTAGCCTCGTCGGAACCGATGGTGCTGCCCGCCCAGATCCGTCTCGATGAAGCTCTTGAGCCCTTCAGATGTGATCGAATCGGTGACGATCACCGACTTGGGGTGCTCATCGAGGACCACCGAGGAGATCATGGCAATCAAGCTGTTCCGGTTGATGGCGTTCCCGCTGGAATCCACCAGCGCCGCACGGTCCACATCGGTGTCGAAGATGATCCCCAGGTCTGCCCTGGCCCGGGTCACCGCAGCGCAGATGGACGCGATGGCTTCAGGGTCCTCGGGATTGGATACGTGATTCGGGAAGGTGCCATCCGGTTCCAGAAACTGGCTTCCCGTGGTGTCCGCCCCCAGGGCGACGAGGACCCTATCGGCAAAGAAGCCGCCGGCACCGTTGCCGGCGTCGACGATGATCTTCAGCCCCCGCAGTGGCCTGTCGAAGTCGTCCGGATCCGCGGCCCCGTCGCGGATCACCTGGACGAGATGTTCCGAATAGCTGGCGAGAAAGTCGACGGTGCGAACCGAGCCCGACGCGGCCTGTGTCCACAACTCGCCAGCCGCGGCGAGCTGGAGCAGCTCGTGAATGTCGCTCTTGTCCAACCCCCCTTCGCTGGTGAAAAACTTCATCCCGTTCCGGTTGAACGGAAGATGGCTTGCGGTCAGCATGACGGCCCCGTCCACGTTGAGCTCGGGATGGATGGCGGTCATGAACATGGCGGGAGTGGACGCCAGACCGCAATCGATCACGTCGAGGCCAGACTCGGTGAGTCCTTGGATGAACGCCTGTCGTAGCGAGGGGCCGGACAGCCTCGAATCGGTGCCGACGGCCACATTCCCGACGGTCTGCCTCTTTGCTCGCAACCACTGGGCGAAGGCGCGGCCCAGGGTCGTGGCCACCTCAGGTGTCAGGTTGAGCGCTTGTCCAGCGACCCCCTCCAGCGCGACGCCGCGGAGATCCGATCCGTTCTGAAGTCTCTTCCAGTCCTCTAG
The DNA here is from genome assembly GCA_030590865.1 of Myxococcales bacterium. Classification (GTDB taxonomy): domain Bacteria; phylum Myxococcota_A; class Polyangia; order Polyangiales; family Polyangiaceae; genus JAPYTK01. The sequence goes on from JAUVCD010000112.1 coordinate 5,809, forward strand.
CTTCATGGTCCTGCTCATTCATGTCTCGGCGGCGGTGGCGCTCACGCCCGGCTGCGGCAATTGTGGCCATGGTACACTGAGTGATCAAGTCACCGACTCATGACCTGTGAGCGGTCGTTCCGAGGGGTGATGCCCTAGGGCTCTGACCGACGGAGAGAACGATGCCCAGCAGTTCTTCCCCAGAGAAACAGAGCACAGCTGCTTGAGCCACCCAGGGAATGCCAACTGCTTTGGCGAACGCTACGCCTCGGTCTGCCCGTGCGTCCCCAAACCTCTGGACGAAGCCTGTGAGTGGGACTGCCCCCCTCACCACACCACCCGGGCCGTCTGGAAGACCGCCGGAACGAGCTGTGTGGAGCGGATCAACTACTGGAGGAAGAAGGCCTGCGAGGACGGCTGGGTGGAGTGCCCCCCGGCTGGCTTACCCCCGATGGTGGAATGTACGGCCTGTCACGAGTGCGCCAACTCGGAGGCCGAGTGGGACGCTGACCACGGGGCCCATTCTTCATTTCAGCGCTGCGGTGAAATGGTCCAAGGCGAAGGCGGGGGCGCGACCTGCGCCGATGTCATCGACAGCTTCGTGAGCGAACGGGCCCCCGACGAGGACGGGATCATGAGGTGTACCGGGCACTGCGGCCCCATCGTTGCTCACGGCTGCCAAACCTTCCATTGGGGAAAGGACCGCGATTCGGGCTTCCACACCCTCAATTGGCGCTCCTGCAACGTGGACCAGTGCCAGAGCTTCTGCGATGAGAAGCCAGGAGCTTGCTTCACTCACGACACCTCCCCCTCGATGGTCTGTGACGACCCAAACCTCGACAGTGAGCCTGGGCCCGAGGGCCCGCCTTGCCCGTAAACCGGACACTAAAGAAGACTCAGAGACGGCCACGCCCCATGGAGCGACCTCTCCGGCGGGCTTCTTTACTCATCAGCCATATTGACATTGGTTGCCCCCTATCGAAGTCTGGGTGGCGGCTCATTAGAGCGAGCCAGCAATATTGGCGACGGACGAGAGGGGTGGGGACATGGGGTGGAGTAGACCTGCGCTCGTGTGGGGCGGCTGGGTGATGATCGTCGGCAGTGCGCTGGCGCTTGCCAGCTACGGTTGCGGTGATGACGGGGACGGTGGCACCGGTGGCACCGGTGCCACCACCGGCACCGGTGGTGGCGGTGCTACCGGCGGCACGGGCGGTGAGGGAGGCGCCGAAGTAGCCAGCATCACGTTCATCGCGGTGGAAATCGAACAGGGGGGGGCAAAATTGCCCCTCGAGGGAGCAACCGTTGCCTTCGACGCACCAGGTGGCCAGCGGGTCGAGGAGGCTACCGGAGCGGACGGCAGGGTGACCTTCGACGGTGTCGATTGGTCCCTGGGTCAGGCCGCCGCCACGGCCTATTTGCCCGATCGCATGCTGTCGAGCGTCGTCAACCTGGACGAGGCGGTGCTGGGTCAGATCTTTCTAATCGACGGTGCGGTGCCGCTGCCGATGGCCGTGCTGACGTCCACAACGCCGGAAACCGCCACCGTAAGTGGGACGGCCACCGGGCTACAAGATCAGGGGCACCGCCTCGTCGTCAACGTGGTGGGCATCTTGGGCGGATCCGAATGGTCCGGCGCAGGGGATGGGACCTGGACGGTGGCCGTTCCGACCGGAGAGCCCTTCGTCATCCAAGGTGTGGAGGGCGACAATGTAACCACCCTTCCCTCTGGGCAGGGCTACGACCGGGCCATCCACCAGGTAGCGCACCAAAGCCATGGCGCAATCACCGACGACACCACCGGCGTGGTGCTGGACTTTGGGGCCAACGCCCTTGCCACGCAGACCGCAGACGTTTCCTTCTCCCTTCCCTCACGGGCGGACAGCCCGGTGCGAGACGGGTGGCCGTACAGCTTCGTCTGCGCCAGCAACTCGCGGTACTGCTTCGGCTGGCCCACCCATATCGACGTCAGCACCGACGGGAACCAATTCGACGTCTCGTTACTCTGGGTGGAGCCAACCTGGGCAGAGGACGTCGTCACCAGCTGCCAGGTGAATGACGGCAATCGGCTGTTGGCCCTCAACAACGTGCCTGGCTATCCGCAGACCGGAAATCTGGGGTTGATACCTGACGTGCCTGCTTGGACCACACCGGCGAGCTCGACGGCTCCTCACCCCCTGCATGAGCCCATCGCATGGGAGCAATACGAGGCAGACGTCCCGATCTCGACGTTAAGTCTCATACGCACGGGTGGTCGCGCCGTCTGGCAGATCGCCGCGGGTGCGAACACGACGTCCTTGACCATCCCTGCGCCCCCCTCGCCCGTGGACACGGCGGCTCTGCTGGGTACGACATTCCTCGGGGGCCAGCTGACTGGGGGGACCGTCGACTGGGATGCCTGGGCCTGGACTCGCTATGCCAATGCCGAGTCAATCCTCGTGCAGCCCTAGGCTGCGCCCGCTTCGTTCGAAGGTGAGCCCACTTTGCCGTCATGCTCGATGGGCTCGAGCTTGCCCATGCCCTATCCCATCGGGCCGCGGGAGTAGTCGTGGGCCTGGGGCGTGTAGGGGCCGGAGCGCTCGTCCGGAGGTAGGGGGACCACCAGCACTGTGGCGGTGCCATCCTCGTCCAGCTGCCCATGATGGCTGGACTCTCCCATCGTCGGGAATCGGTGCATTCCTTTCACAGTTGCACGGTGACCTTTCATTGCTGCAACCACCTAGGCCCCTAGAGACTGCCAAGAGTCGGTTTCCTTTCCCACGGAAGTTGGCACCGATCGTGCACAAGGAATTGGCACTAGCGTCGCAGTAGGGATTCCCCCCCCCTCTCTATTGCGACGCTGTCTTTTTTTTGTCGACCCGGTGCCGGCGGCGCAATCCCATCTCGCGCCATCGCCAACTCATGGTACGGGTCTTTCGTGTCCTACTGGTTGAAGTACCGAGGTACGCGTTTCCCCGTTCGCCCGGGTGAGACGACCGTCGGACGGAGCCCCTATTCGACCATCGTGGTGGGCTGTTCCTTGGCGTCCCGATCCCATGCCCGGCTGCGCTGCAGTGATGAAGAGTTGCTCATCGCCGACGCAGGCAGCGCCAACGGCACCACCATCAATGGCGAGCCCCTCGTCGGGCGCCGACGGTTGACCGCCGGCGACATCGTTCGGATCGGGACGGACATCATCGAGGTCGAGAGCGCGCCTGCCCAGTCGAAGGTGCAGACCATCAAACCGCCGCCACCAGATGACGATGACGCGGAGATTGTGGATTTCGAGACCGAGACGGGGGTTCATGCCCTCGACGTGGACTTCGCCGAAGGCATGATGCTGGCTGCCAAGCAGAGCGCCGATCCCACGCAGATGGCTGGCGATGTACGCAAGAGCGTGGACGGTGTGATCGCCGCCATGGAAGAAGGGCACCAACCATGCGGGCGGGCGGATGCGGCCCGCCTGGTGGCCATCGCGGAAACGACGGCCGAGTCGGTGGCGGACGGAACGCTGGAAGAGTGGCGAGGCATGGTGCTCGCCCGGCTGAGCCTGTTGCGTCAGGATCAGGACAGGTCAACTCGCCGGCCCCCACCGGTGCCTCGCTGAGGGCGGTGCTCGCAGGGCGCCATCGGCGCCGTCAAACACGCCTGTGCGGCAGGTGCCGTAACGCAGCGACCGCGGCGCTACTTATGCACGTAAACGACGGTGTTCTTTGCCTCGTCGTCGATGACCACGTGGTTCCACCCTGCGGGCAGCTGGGGATCTGACCATTGCCAGAGCCAGTGGGCGTCGATGGGTGAGGCCGCGATGTTGTGGTAGCTCTGCGCTTCGCCAAAGCGCTTCAACCAATAGGCGCCGGTGATGGAAAAACCATCGGCGAAGTCCATCACCCAGGGCACCTCGCCGAGCGAGTAGGCCTGTCCGACCTCCCGGTCGTCCACGTTGCGAGTGACATGCTTGGCCAGCAGCCGAAAGACGCCTTGGGCGGTGGAGGGTCCGGTCTTGGGATCACCCAGGCGGTCCTGACCTGTTGAGATCAGCGTGGCGTAGAGAGGCTTTTTGCCGATCCAGGCCACCAAGGTCTGATTGGCCAGCGAGATATCGAGCCACTTCTGGTCCGGCGTGGCGAAGTCGGGATACTGGTTGCGCTTCGGGATCATGATGATGTCCTTGTGGCGCACCCACAGTGCATCTTGGGGGTCACTCCGAGTGAACCAGAAGCGCATCGAGCTGACGGTTCGGAACCGACCGGTGAGTAGGATGGCTTCGCTCTGCTCCAGGTCCTCATCGGTTCGCGTCGCCTTGCCCTTGCCGACCTCGTAGAGGCCGACGCCGCCCCGTAGCGCGAAGGCGACCGGCAAGCCGGTCTTCGACAGGTCGACGCCGTGCCAGGTGGTGCCGAGGGCCGGGACCAGTCGGTCGGTAGGGATGAAGCGTCCATCCGGCATGACCGCGAAGCGGCGTGCCGCCTGGCCTTCGCCGATCTCGAAGCTCTGGGTCACCGCCACACCGCTGCGGCGCTTGAGCACCCGCGTGTCCTTGGCTGCAGGTTGCTCGCCAAGCAGTGACACGCCCACGTGAAGTGGCGCCGGTGGCTGCGGGTCACCGGCGAAGACGAAGTAGCTCGCGGTGGTTCGATAGCCGTCCGCGGCGACGCCAGCAGCCTCGGGCAGCAGGACTGGCGGTCCACTCGCTAGGCCGCCTTCGTCGAGGGGCACGTCGTTGGCGCCTGCGCCGAGCTGCTTTGCCTTGCGGGACTTGTGAGAGCGCAGCTTCGGCTCCGCCTGCTGTTGCTCCTTCGCGGAAGGCAGGGTGCCGTAGGCCACCGCCGCGCCACGGGCGACCTGGCCATATCGGTAGGGGAGGGCTGCAGACAGGTCGGGTTCGAGGGCCAACACCTTCGAGACCGCCGAGTCCAGATCGGTGGAGGCTTCTTCGCCAGCGCAGACGAAGCCTCGGGGGCGGATGGGATACCAGCCGCCAGCGCAATTCCGGGTCGAGTAGGGCTCTTCGGAGCGAGCCACTCGAGCGCCGGCGCGCAGCGTCCCGAGCACCTGACCGGAGATCGAGGGGCGGTCCCGGACGACTACTTGGTGTTTCAACGCCACCAGCTTGGGTCCGTCGGCAGGCGGGACCGGCACTTCGGGGATGGTGCCGTCATCTGGCAATTCACCAGCCGGCTCCTCGGGCCCGCTACAACCCGTGCAGAGGCCAACCACCAGCGCGGCGGTGAGTGGGCCGAAGATCTTTGGGGCCGAGAGCTTGTCGGGCCCCCCCAGAGCGCGGACAACCGAGATCTTACGCCTCATACTGCTGACCCATGCCGAATCAGCCACGATATGGCCAAGTTATGTGGTAACCACTCCGTCCCGATGACCGCACCGGAACATCGAGCGCAGCTGGGGGGCGTCGCCGCGCTAGCCGCCGCCATGGTGTTGCTCGAGTTGCTGTCATTTCGGCTTTGTGCGGCCACGCTGGGGGCAGGTTTCGCAGCCTTCGTTGGGCTAATGGGCCCTTTCGCGGCAGCTCTCGGGGCGGTGACGCTGGCTCGTCGCTCCGCGGCTCTGCAAGGCAGCCAGCTCGCCAAGAGCGCGGCCTATCTGGCGGCTCTGGCTGGGGCCGCCATGGTGGCTGGGACCGTCGCTTTGAGCTGGGCGAGTCAGCACGTAGCCCGCGAGCGCGGTGAGGGCGACAACCTCCAGGTGCTGGTGGTGATCGCCGGCTGGCTCATCCCGGCTCTGTTCGCTGGCGGAGCCCTGGCGCTTGCTCTGCGGCGCGGTTTGGGAGCCATCGGCCGGGTGGGTTTTGCAGAGGCTGTCGGAGGGGCCGCGGCCTGCCTGCTGCTGCCTGCGTCCATGTGGCTCGGTGCTCCTCAAGCGGCGCTGAGCACCGGCATGCTGTTCGCCCTGGCCGCCTTCTGCTTCGCCTATGTGGGTCGTGTGCAGCGACCCCGCTGGGCGGTGCTTGCGACGCTACCGCTTGCGGTCGTCGTCCTGGTGGCCGGAGACATCAGTGCGCCGTGGCTGCGGATGCGCTCGGACGTCGGTCGTCGCACCAAGGTCGAGCTGGCGGTGTGGACCTCCCAAGCCATGATCGCCGTGAACAAGGTGAGCCGCGGTGCCGGTCGATTCCACGTTGACCGGACCCGCCCGGCCCCGCTTGCCAAACCGGAAAAAGCCGGGCAAAAACCGCGGTATCACATTCAGGACATCATCTACGACTTGACCGGTCGAGCTGACGGTCCGGTGCTCGTCATCGGTGCCAGCGGTGGTCGCGATGTGCGGGCCGCGCTGGCCTACGATCACGAGCGAGTCGACTTCATCGCGCCTTATGCCAAGTTGGTCAACGAGGTGCTGATGCACCGCTATGCGGCGGTCACAGGCAGGCTCCTGGCCGACCCGCGGGTTCATGCCCAGATCGGCGATGGGCGTGCCGCCCTGGCCGGGTTACCCAAGGACTATGCCCACGTCGTGGTGCTGGACCTGGGACAGGCAGCCCAGACCGCTCCGCGCCTGCTGATGCACCACGATCGGCTGTTTACGACCGAGGCCGTGAGGGGATACCTGGAGCGCCTCGGGCCCAAGGGATCGCTGGTGATGAGACGCACCGTAGCGAGCCTGCCGTCGCTCATCGCGACTACCGTGGAGGCGGTGGGCGAGGCGCCTGAACAGACCCACAAGCGACTCTTCGTCTGCGCCGACAAACGGGACGCCGCCGCGCTGTTGCTCAGCTCTGCGGCCATCGATCCGGTGACCTTCCGTAAGCTCACCAAGGGCTGCAAAAAGGGGCGCTTCAGCATTCCTTATCCACTGCCCGAGTTGCGCAACCACAACCGAGGCAAAGCCCTCGCCATGCGGCAGCGGCGCGAGGCGGTGGCCAAGCTCGAGGGCGGTGAGGCGGTTTTCGATGAGCGGCCCTTTCTGCAGCCCCGTCAGAGCTTCGCAGAGCTTCCGGCGGTGGCGCTGAGCGCGCTGCGGGGGTTGCGTCCCCAAGTGGTCGGCGACAACGATCCCAAGGCCCAGGCTCGGCCCGGGCCGGATGCCAAGCCAGGGGCCGGTGAGACCGACGGTGGGGAGGCTGCACCAGCGGCGGACAAGCCCGCCGTGATGACGCCCAGCGGTATGACCGCCGCAGCGGCGGCCATCGGGCTGTTGGCGTTGCTGGTGACGTTGTTGGTGCCGGCGCCCCAAGCTGGTTCGGCGCGGCGCCGGGCGACGGTTCTGCTGCGGCTTTCCTTCCCCTGGTTCGGTGCGGCGCTGTCATTGTGTTTCTTCGTTCTGGTGGAGCGCTTCACCCGGTTGTTGGGCGATGGGGCCAGCGCCTGGTCCTTGCTCATCCCCTTGGGCCTGGTCGCCGTTGGGGCCGGCAGGCTTTGGGTCGATACGCTCCGGCAGGGCATCAGCAAGCGCACCATCATGGGGGTCTTGGGCGCCGGCGCATTGTGGCTGCTCGTATTGGCGTTGGCAGCCCGGCCGCTCGTCGCTTCAGTCACTGGCTCGACCGTCGGGGCATGGTTGGTCGTGCTCGTGGTCATGATGATCTCCGGCTGGCTGCTCGGCGCACCGCTGGCGATGGGGCTGGTGCTTCTTCGGGCTCATGGGCCTGCCCAGGCGACCTGGTGCTGGGGTGCCCATCACGCTGGCTGGGCCTTCGGCGCCGCACTCGCCGCGCTGTTGGTCTACCTCATCGGGCTGTCACCGCTGATGCCGATCGCGGTGGTCAGCTACGCCCTGGGCGCGGCGCTTCTCGTCATCGCCCATGGGGCCCATGGGGAGGCTGCCCATGAAAAGACGACCCGTGAAGAGACGGCCCGTCAAGAGATTGGCGAGCGCTCCGGGGTGGGATCGTCAACGCCGGCGACGAAGCCAGCGACCTAGGTCTAGCAGCTTCAGAGCAGAGGCAGCGCCGAGGAACGACAGGCCCGCCACGGTCAGGAGCAGCAGTGCCCCCAGGGTCGTCTCCCACCAGGTGCCGGTTAGGCTCGCACGGAGTGCTGCCGGCACACCGCAGACCACCACCGCCAAGACTGCAATGCGGCCCACTGGCAATGCGACCAGGCCCAGACCTCCGATACGCTTGCGCAGTTGCCAGCCCAATAACAGGGCCTCCAGCCAACCGGCGAGGGTGGCTCCCACGACCACCCCCACGACGCCGAGCCGGCGCATCAGCAGCAGGGCCACCACGGTGCTCGTGACCACCCTGATCACGGCGAATCGGGCGGGTGTGCGGGTATCGCCGAGGGCGAAGAACGAGGTGGCGAAGAGCCTTCCGGAAGCGTTGCCGAGCAGCGCAAAACCATAGACAGCGAGGGCTTCGGCGACCCGGCGCGTCGACTCGTCGTCGAAGCGACCGGTCCTGAGAAGCAGGGTGATCAGCTCGGCGCCGAAGAGGATCAACACTGCCATGGCCGGCACGGCCAGCACGGTCACACGGGTGAGCATGGCGCCTAGGCGCTGGCGCATCTTCGCGTTCCGTTGGTCGATATCCCCGGCGGCGGTGTCGCGGGCCATCTCGGGCAGGGAGACGGCTGCTTCACCCGTACCGAGCACGCTCATGGGCAGCAGGTAGAGCATCTGGGCGTAGCCGAAAACGGCGTTGGCCCCAGAGCCCAAGAAGCTCACCAGCATCGTGTCCACCAGCCCTGAGATCTGGATCACGCCCCGGCCGAGCAACACCCCGGGCAGGCGCTTGGCGGCGGTGCGCACCGCCGGGTTTCGGTGGTCCAGGCTCGGGCGGAGCGTTCCGAGCAGCGGCCGACAGCGAGCGAGCAGTGCCACGAGCTCGAGGGCTGCTCCGGCCAGGGCTCCCAGCGCCAGCATGCGCGCCAAGACCTCGCCGCTCAGCAGCAGCCACCCGCCCCCAATGAGGAGCGCGGCGATCTGTGCGGCGCTCCAGATGACAGGCGCGGCATAGGGCAGGAAGAACTTTCGGTGGGCGTTGAGCACCCCCAGGGCCCAGGCGCACATGACGAGCAACCCGGTCATGGGAAACACGATCCGCACCAGCCGGGTCGTCATCCCGAGCTTGGCGCCATCGAAACCTGGGGCGACCAGCAGCGCCAGCCACGGCGCCAGGGCCACTCCCAGGGCGGAGACCACGATCACCGTCACGCAGAGCAAGCCGAGCGCCGCCCGGGCGAATTGGACGGCCTCCGCCTCACGGCCGGCGGCGCGGAGCTTGGCGTAGATCGGAATGAACGAGGCGCTCAGCGTGCCTTCACCGAGCAGGTTCTGGGTCAGGTTGCCTACCCGAAAGGCCGCTGCGATGACATCAGCCACCGCCGAGGTCCCGAAGTAATAGGCGACGACCCGTTGGCGCAGCAGGCCCACCAGCTTGGAGAGCAGAATGGCCACCGCCACTACCGCCGCGGACCGGGCATCGCGCGCCCGGCCTCGCGCCTCGGGCTCTGCCGCCTCGGGCTCAGGCGACTGCTCGCGCTGTTCGGCCACGTTCACTAATAAGCGCAAACGCTGCGGTTCGGACAACTAGTTCACTCGTAGGACTTATTCTCCCGTCCAGGGGACGGACGGACCACCCACCAGAGCCTCACGGCCGTTGTTCAACGGGACGCTTTTCGCCCGCTCAAAAGTCGCGTATCCGCTCCCCAGCGGACGTGCACTTTTTCGGCAACGGGAGAAGCTAGATGACCAAGGACCTGGACCCCAAGCTCGTTGAAACGTCAGTGAACTGCATTCGGATGCTCGCGGTCGACGCTGTGCAGCAGGCCAACTCGGGCCACCCTGGCGCACCGATGGGTCTGGCGAACATTGCCTTCGAGCTGTGGACGAGTCACTTGCGCTACGATCCCAAGGCCCCGGGCTGGTTCAACCGCGATCGCTTCGTGTTGTCCTGTGGGCACGCCTCCACGCTGCTCTACAGCATGCTGCACTTGAGTGGCTACGATCTGTCGCTCGACGACCTCAAGAGCTTCCGGCAGCTGGGTAGTCGCACGCCCGGTCATCCCGAGGTGGGTGTGACGCCGGGGGTGGAGATGACCACGGGTCCTTTGGGTGAGGGGCTCTCTGCCTCCGTCGGTATCGCAGCGAGCCTCAAGATGCTGGCGGCGCGCTTCGCCGAGCACGACAGCGAGCTCTGCACCGGCCGGGTCTTCGGTATCTGCTCGGACGGCGACATCATGGAAGGCGTGTCGGCCGAGGCCTGTGGCCTCGCCGGTCATCTCGGCCTCGACAACTTGGTGTTCTTCTACGACGACAACCAGATCACCATCGACGGCACCACTGAGCTGAGCTTCACCGAGGACGTGGGCGCCCGCTTCGAAGCCCAGGGCTGGTACGTCCAGCGCATCGACGGCCACGACCACAGGCAGATCCGTGAGGCCCTCGACAAGGCAGTGGCCGAGTCCGCCCGGCCCTCGCTCATCGTGTCCCGAACCCACATCGCCATGGGCTCGCCAGGCAAGCAGGACAGCTCCAGCTCCCACGGCTCTCCGTTGGGCGCTGACGAGGTCAAGGCCACCAAGGAGAACCTGGGTTGGCCGCTGGAGCCGACGTTCTTCGTTCCCGACGAGGTGCGGACGGTCTTTGCTGCCCGGGCCGCGCAAGGGGCCAAGGAACGTGCGGCTTGGCTAGAGCGGCTGGCGGCGTTCAAGCAGCGAGGCGGCGAGCCTGCCAAGCTGTGGGACACGCTCATCGAGCGGCAGGTGCCCGCTGACCTGCTCGACCAGCTGGTCGCTTCGGCGCCCACCGAAGATGCCGCCACTCGGGTGCTGTCTGGCACGATCCAGCAGCAGGTCGCGAAGCTGGTGCCCTCACTGGTTGGCGGGTCTGCGGATCTGACCCCCTCGACCAAGACCTTCATCAAAGACGCCGCCATCGTGCAGCGAGGCGCCTTCGGGGGCCGCAACTTCCACTTTGGCGTACGGGAGCACGGCATGGGGGCCTTCGCCCTGGGAGTGGCCCTGGGTGAGGGGTTCATCCCCTTCACCGCCACCTTCATGGTGTTTAGTGACTTCATGCGCCCGGTCATGCGGTTGGCGGCGCTCAGCCACATGCGCTGCGTTTTCGTGTTCACTCACGACAGCGTTTATGTCGGCGAGGACGGGCCTACCCATCAGCCGGTTGAGCACTACTGGGCGCTACGTGCCATTCCGAACCTCGATTTGGTGCGGCCTGCTGACGCGCTCGAGTGCGCTGCGGCCTGGTCTCACGCTCTGGCGCGCGAGGACGGTCCCACGGTGCTGTCTCTGACCCGGCAGAAGCTGCCGAAATTGCCACGGCCCGAGGGCTTCGAGCCGGCCACGATGTTGCGGGGCGCCTATGTGGTCGCCGAATCGGAGGGAGCGCCGGCCGGAGTGCTCATCGCAACAGGCTCCGAGGTATCGCTGGCGCTGCAGGCCCGGACACTGCTCGGCGATATGGGGCGCAAGCTGCGTGTCGTTTCGGCTCCATGCGTCGATGTCTTCGAGCGGCAGCCCGAGGACTACCGGGCCTCAGTGCTACCGGCGGGCGTGCCGCGCTGCTCCATCGAGCTAGGCATCACCGGGCCCTGGGGCGCTCTAGTGGGTCTCGACGGCCTGTCCATTGGCCACGACGGCTTCGGCATGTCGGCGCCACAGAAAGACATCGAGGAGAAGCTCGGCATGACCGGTCAGGCCGTGGCGGCTCGGATCCGGCGCTGGCTCGGTCAGTAGGTCGACCGCGCCCCCGCTGTGCCCTGCTCGGGGTCGTGCTCGTGGAGGATGTCGCTTCCGCTTCCCCCACGCGCACGCGGCCGAGCACGACCCCGAGCCCGTCCCGAGTCCGTCCCGAGCCCGATCGTTTGGTCTAGATCGGGTTTGGAAGTGTGAGGGAAGCGGGGTCGTGCGGGGGTTCGAGCGCGTGGGGGAAGGGGGCTCTAGCCC
>JAUVCD010000183.1 GCA_030590865.1 Myxococcales bacterium
CCTCCATGATGATGCCGCGCCGCTTCGCCTTGATTGGGAAGCGCTGGTATCGGGCCGGGGTGACGTGGTCGAAAGGAAAGACGGCCACGATGACCGACCCGTCAGCAGGGGTCCGCAACAACATCGAGCCGCTGGTGATCCCACCCGGTGCATCCGCCACGCCCAAGGATAAGCGCAAGTCTTCACCCAGGGGACGCCGACAGCCCTCGCTGGGCGGGGCTGATAGGTCGAAGGGCTGGCAGTCACCGGCCTGGCTCTCCGGCACCACGGCCGCGACGTTCCGCAACAGGTTTCTGTCGGCGACCTTGCTGACCTTCCCATCGTCGATCTCACCGAAAACGCCTTCCAGACCGGCTATCGGCTCGATAGACACCACGAAATAGATGTGGGTGACGCCCATGTCCTGGTCGTTGAGCTTGAAGGCGGCGGTCCCTGGCGGGATGCGGCTAGCCTTACCCTTCCGCAACGGGTTCTGCAGACCCATAGCAGTCGAGGGGAAGAGCACCGACACCTCGCCCCCTGGCGCTGCTTGAAACGCGTAGAGATGCGCGTCCCCAGAGACCTCGACGGAGAAGGACACCTGCGCTCCTGTGGGCAAGCTATCGCCAGGTTGGAGGTGGAAGGCATCGCCCCCGAGAGGCTCGGGCAGCTGGGCGGTCACGCCCAGACCAAAAGAGAGAGCCGACTGAGATGCTGTCGGAGCAGCGGCGCCCGCCTCGGCGGCTGGGGCTGACTCGTCGACACAGGGGGTCAAACTGCCCGCCTGGTCCTGGCAACCGGCCGCGTCTTGGGCGGACTGCTCGGGCGGTGCGGTGGCGCCACAACCCGCCAAAAGGGAGGTTGTCGTCAGCCAGGCCAGGATGGTGAATCGAGGTGACATGGAAAAAACGCCTCTCGGCTGTGGAGCACCGGGCGAGCAACGGCTCGACCCAAACAGGAGCGCCCCGATCTGAGGACAGGAAATAGCATACGGAGGGTCGCTACGGATGCTTCCTCGGTTATCCTGCCAACAACGGTGAAGACGCGTCACAGCCTGTGGAGCATGGTGCTGCTGGTGTTGCTGCACGGCTGCGGATCGACCGCCAGCCAGGGGCCACCAACGCCCGTGCCTACCGCCCACCCTAGCGCCGAGCTCAGCGCCTGCCCCGAACCGGCGCCGCCACTGAGCAGCAGCTCCGCTCCGCCATCGCTGGTAGTGCAGAACGGCCACACCCAGAGCATCATCGCGGTGAGGCTCGACGAAAGCGGGCGGATTCTGGCGAGCGCCAGCACCGACGGCACGGTACGGGTCTGGGACACCCACACGGGCCTGATGCTCCGACGGGTGGCGACCAAGGGCCGGGTGGTCGACCTGTCGATCAGCAGCCGCGGCGACCGATTGGCCTACCGCACTCACGATGGCTCAACGGTGAAGGTGATGGTGGTCGATCTGGCCGCTGGCTCGGCGCCGCGGTCGCTCGGCAGCGATGGCGCGCTCGCGGTTTCGCCGGATGGGCAGCACGTGGTCGTCGGGCTCCATCGGCTGCGCCTCTACGACGCCGGCACCGGCGATGAGCTGAAGGAGCTCGCTCTCGGCCCCATCCGGGCGCTGGCCTTCGATCCAGACGGGCACCAGCTTGCGCTGGCCTTCGGCGACGAGCTGGCCCTCGTCGAGGTGCCGTCGTTGAAGGTGATCCGGCGCTGGCCTCACCCATCCTATCGAGATGTGCGGGACACGGTCACAGGCCTGGTCCTGTTGGGCGATCGGCTGATCCTGCGAACAGGGTGGGTCACCTATCTGATGGGCACCAAGCCAGGGGACCCTGTGCACACCATTGGCCGACCAGCCCTCGACGTGGCGGCTCAGGGTGATCGAGTGCTCTTGGCCGAAATGACGGGACGGCTCTCGCTGTGGAGCCTGTCGAGCGGCAAAGAGCTGCCGGCCGCCCCGCTCTCCGTTCAGGTGGCGCGAGTAGCCGTCGCCGCAAACGGCTCGACCGTCGCAATAGCCGGACCTGACCAGCAGACCCAGGTGATCCGGATCTTCGATGGCGCCAACCTGAAGCTCATTCGGACGCTGACGGGGCGCACGACCGCGGTGACGGCGCTGGCGTTCCGCCCCGATGGCGCGGGGCTGGTGACCGGCTCTTCGTTTGCGGCCTTGGCGCACTGGGACCTGCGCACGGGGAAGCTTCGCAGTGTGACCGGCGGCGAGGAGGCCAACGCGACAGGCTCGGTGACCTTCGACCCAAGCGGCTCACTGGTCGCCGCCGTCGCTGGCACCTGGTGGGTGCGAGTGCGTGACGGGACGACGGGCAGGCTGGTTCGCCAGTGGCCACCCCAAGTGGGGAAGCAACTCGCCTTCGCGTCGTTCTTGCCGAAAGGAAAGCAGCTGCTGACCCTCGATACGACGGGAGGACTGCAGCGCTGGGATCTGTCGTCGCCACCCACGCCGCCGCCAAAGAGATTCTATCGCTTCGACGAGGTCGCTCGTCCGACAGGTAGAGAAATCGGAGCCGTGGGGTGGTCCGTGCAGCAGGCTGCAATGTCCCCCGACGGGGCGTGGCTCGCCATCTTGGGCGATGACCAACTGCTGAAACCCAACGGCACGCGGCTGCTCCCGGTCATGGAGAGCCGCATTGGGGTGCTGAGCACCCGAGACGCCACCCTGCGGTGGGACGCGCAGGTGATTACAGGCGGGGGCTCGCGGGGTAGTCGGGTCGCCTTCAGCGCCGACGGTAGCGCCCTGTTGCACTCGGCTACCGATCCGCCGGGCGGTGGCAACAAGCTGCTGCGGCCGGTCCCCTTGCTGACCGCCTACGACGCGACAACCGGCCAGGTTCGACAGCGTGTGTGGCCAGACACGGTCGGCTCCCTGGCCGCGCTCGACGACGTCATCGCCATCGGCGGTCGCAAGCCGGCGCTGCTCGAGTGGCCTGGCTTGGCGGTACGCAAGCGGATCACGACCCACGATCTCGACAGCACTGTCGCCGCTCACCGCAAGAGCAAACGCTTCGCCTTCGCAGGAGAAGGCGGTGCCGTCACCATCGTCACAGCAGCCGGCAAGACCCTCGCCATGCTGGCAGCCACCACCACCGGCGAGTACGTCACCGCCACGCCAAACGGCGTCTTCCTGGCCAGCCTCGACGGCGCTCGCAACGTCGCCTGGACATTCCCCGGACCGCTCGAGGGGTTCTCCTTCGAACAGTTCGCCGCCCGTTTCGACCGTCCCGATCTGGTGGCCCAGACCCTCACTACAGGCACGCCTGCAAATCTGGGTACGCTGAGCCGCCCCCCTCGAGTGGCCCTCGATCTACGCCACTGGAAGCGAGACGTGAGCACGCGGAAGGTGCCGTTGAAGGCAACGGTCGCCTCGAGCCAACGGGTCGATCGGCTACGAGTCTTCGTCAATGGCAAGCTCGGCGCTGAGACGCTGGTCTGCGCGCCTCACGCTGACGTCGAGCTGAGCGTGCCGCTGCAAAGGGGCCGCAATCGGCTGACCGTGATTGCCTATGATGCCCAAGGCTACGCCAGCAATCCCCAGGTGCTCGACGTGAGCACCACTGCAGCCGAGGCAGACCGGCCCGACCTTTGGGTCGTCAGCGTGGGCGTGAGTCGCTACCCCAAGATGGGCGCGGAGCACCAGCTCGACTTCGCCGATGACGATGCCCGTTCAGTGGCCACGGCTTTCTCCAAGCAGGCCGGCCCGGGCCGCACCTTCAACAAGCTGCACCAGACCACCCTGGTAGACGACAAAGTAACCGTGAAGAGCCTGTCCAAGGCTCTCGGCACGCTGGCCAAGATGGGGGCGGACGATCTAGCAGTGGTGTTTCTGGCCGGACACGGCGTGCGGCTCGCCGACGGCAAGATGGTGCTGCTCACCAGCCGGGCCGCGTTGAATCGAACGAGCGCGCAGGCAGAAGGCATGGGCTGGGACCGGATCGAAGCTGCCCTTCAGAAGGCGCCTGGCCGCGTGTTGATGCTGCTCGACGCCTGCCACTCAGGCCACGTATCGACGGAAATCGTCGCACCCAACGAAGCGCTGGCCCAGCAGCTGGCCGCCCAGAACCGAACCGGTGTGCTGGTGCTGGCTGCATCGCGCGGCTCCCAGCTCAGCTACGAGGTCCCGCCAAAGCGAGGGGGTGCTCAGAAGGTGAGCAGCCGAGGCTTCGATGTGGTGTGGGAGGGCACGCCCCCGGCCCGCATCGCCGGATCGCTGCCCCCAGGTCATGGCCTCTTCACCAGCGCGGTGCTCGAAGCGCTCGACGGGCGGGCTATCGACCGAGACCGCAGCGGTGCCGTCGAGGTCGCCGAGCTGATCGACTACGTCACCGAACGAGTGTCCGCGGCCTCGAAGGGCAAGCAGACGCCATGGGTGGCCCGCCGCGAGCTGTTTGGCGATTTCGTGATTGCGCCGGCAGGCCCCTAGGGTGGGACGGGACCCAGAGGCGCCACGCTCTCGTCGTGGTAGGGCGGAGAGGTGAGCACCCTCATGCGAGACGACCAGCAGGGCCCGCAGGACGCTAACCAGAACGCTGTCGACCAGCAGCGCAGCGCTGCAAAGCGTCGGAACGGGGCGCCGAGATCGAGCCGACGACTGGCCGCAGCGCTACTGGTGGTGGCCTTCGGCTTGGCGCTGTCGGCGTGCAAGGACACACCGCCAGATGGCCAGCCTGCGCCTGGCGCATCGGCGACCGCCACCGCGGCGGAGTCCGCCCAAGGGGCTGCCAGCGCGGCTGCAATGGGCAGCGCAGCACCGACCGGCTCGAACACGGCAGTAGCCCTCGATCCCGCCGCCGGCGCGCGCCCCTTGTTGTGGGTCATACCCAGCGACCAGGGCACGAGTTACCTCTTCGGCACCATGCACCTCGGCGCCGACGCCGAGCGGCAGCTCAATCCAATCGTCTGGGAGAAGCTCCGCGCAGCCACCAGCTTCATCATGGAGGCCGATATCGGCTCGGCCAACCCGCTGACCATGATGAAGGCCGCGATGCTACCGGCGGACCAGTCCCTCGACACCTTGCTCGGTCCGGTCCTGTGGCAGAAGCTGGTCAAACAAGTAGGCGGCGCCGTCCCCGAAATAGCGCTCAAACGTTTCAAGCCTTGGTTCGCGGTGGTCACCATCACCCAGACGCTGCTGCCGCCAGGCACGCCTATGGACCTGGTCTTCCAGCAGAAGGCCAAGGCCCAGGGCAAGGAGCTGCTCTATCTCGAAGAGCTCGACGACCAGATCAAGATCTTCGACGAGGCCATGACCGTCGCGCTCTTGAAGGACACGATCAATGAGATGGGCAAGGAGAAGCAGCAGCTGCTCGACCTTCAGACCGCCTATCTCAGAGGCGACCCCAAGGGCGCCGAGAAGCTGCTCTTCGACCCGGCAGACATGAAGAAGTACCCCAAGCTCTACGAGGTCTTCTTCTATCGTCGCAACGCCAACTGGATGCCGCTGATCGAGAAGCACATCAAGCAGGGCAAGACGTTCATCGCCGTAGGAGCTGGGCACTTGCTAGGCGACAAGGGCTTGATCGATCTACTCATCAAGAGGGGCATCCACCCCAAGCGCATCCGGGTTGGCGGCAAGGGTGGAGGCGCAGCCGCGCCCAAGCGGTAGCGCGCAAAGGAGCTGGCCAGCTACTCGCACTCAGGCGAGCCGGGCCCAAACTGGCACACGCAATTGAACTCGGGAAGGGCGCCGCTGATGGTCATGACCGTGGTCCCACAGTCGTTTGGGTTGATGAGGGCGACCAAAGCGGGCAGCGCCTCGCAGGTGTAAAAGCAGCCACAAACCCCATAACCGCCAAAGAGGAACAGCTCCAGGTCCCCGGGCGTGAAGCCCGGACACAGCTGCATGCCGTTTGGGTCCCCCTGCAGCCCGCAGAGGAACAGATCGGTACACGCCGCTTCGCAATCCGAAGGAGGTGGGGGCGTCGTGGTCGTGCCGGTGGTGGTGGTCCCCGAGGAGGTGGTCGAGGTGGTGCCGCTCGAGGTCGTCGAAGTGGTGCCGCTCGAGGTGGTCGTCCCGCCCCCGCCACCGTCCACGACGGTCTTGCCGCCGCAGGACCACGCCAAGACCAAAGCCATACTCACGATGAGAGCTCTCATGGAGCAAGGCTACGCCAGTTGGGCCTCGAGTCACAGGTGTGTGGAGGCCAGGATCACGCCCAGGATGGTGGGCCCAATCACGGCGGCCGACACCAGGGCAATGGCTGCCTCAGGAAAGAGACAGGGTTTGTGCCTCCCCAGGCGTCAAGGCGACGTCGCGACCACACACCTTCACCGCGACCGATTCGTGGCCGTCCCGCTCAGCCGCGATGGTGAGCTTCCCGCCGGCGAAGGTCAGGTCGTACCAGCAGCCATGATGCACGAAACGGAAGCCCAGGCTCAGCCAGTGGGCCGGGAGGTGCGGATCGATCGTCGGCACCGGGCCTGACAGGCTGATGCCCGCAAAGTACCGATGAATCACGTCGAGAGTGCCAGCCATCACGCCAGAGTGGATGCCCTCGATGGTGGTGCCTCCCTGGCTGTCCATCAGATCGCTGCGCATCGCCTCGAGGAACCACTCCCAGGCGGTGTCGCCAGCGTGGATGTAGCTCGAGATGACCGCGTGCACCACCTTGCTCAGCGTCGAACCGTGGCTGGTGCGCTTCTCGTAATAGTCGTAGTTGGCCGACAAGAAGGCGAGCGGGTCTTTGATGTCGTGACCGAGCTTGCGCAGGATGTTGCACACTTCAACCGGCGACAGCACGTAGAACATCATCAAGACGTCGGCTTGTTTGGCCAGCTTGTAGTGATCTGGGGAGTCACCTTCGGCCTTGAGGATGCGATCCATCCGGTGAATATCGCCGTATTTCTCCCGGTAGGCGTCCCAATCGAGCTCGTCGAGATCCAAATAGCCGTCGAACTGGCTGATGATGCCCTCGTCGGTAATCACGACGTTCAGCTTGTCGCGGATCGCCTTCCACTCGTCGACCTCGGAGGTCTGCAGACCAATCTTGTCCTGCACTCGCCCGAGCACCTTGGCCGGCAACTCGTCCACCAGGGCGATGGCCTGGTCCAACAGCCACGACACCATGACGTTGGTATAGGCGTTGTCCTTGATCCCTGCCTCGTCGCTGCCCGGGAGCTTCTCGTGGAACTCATCGGGGCCCATGACACCGGAAATGTGATATTTGCCGGTTGTTGCGTCGAAGGCAGCAATGCTGGCCCAGAAACGAGCGATGTCGAGCATCAACTCGGCGCCGTAGTCGCGAAGAAACTCGTCGTCCCCGGTATCGGCCACGTATTTCCAAGCATTGAAGAACACCGCAATGGACACGTGACGCTGCCGACGGCTCAGGTCGGGCCCCCAACTGTCTGACTTGGGGTTGTAATGGACGATCTGGGTCTCCTCTTCACCCCCATCAGCGGTCTGCCAGGGATACATGGCCCCTTGGTAGCCGTTTTCCTTGGCGTAGAGCCGCGCCCCATCGAGCCTGCGGTAGCGATAAAGCAGTAATGCCCGGGCAATCTTCGGAAAGTGGAGCGCATAGAAGGGCTGGATGTAGAGCTCATCCCAGAAGATGTGACCTCGGTAGGCCTCGCCGTGCAGCCCGCGAGCCGGCATGCCGGCGTCGATGTGGGCGTTGTGGGGCGAGGCGGTGACCAGCATGTGATAGGCGTGCACACGGGCCGCCTTCTGCACATATCGATCCCCTTGGATGCGAATGTCCGCCTTATCCCACAGCGCCGCCCAGGCTTCCTCGTGGTCCGCCAAAATGCGCTCGAAGCTCGGAGCTGCGGTCAAGGCCGCCGAACCAGCCTTGGCGGCATCGTCGACCCCCGCGTCGAGAGACGTGTAAACGGTGACGATCTTGTCGACCCGATAAGTGCGATTCTCTACCGCCTGGAAGCGCAGCTCTTCGGCAACCGTGTCGGGAGCCTCGATGCGCGTGCGCTCGACCGGGATGAGCAAGGCACCGTCCTCGACCACCGAGGTGCGGGCATTCATTACGATCTGATAATGAGTGGCGTTGGTCTCCACGTGTAGAAAGACGCCGCTCGGCGAGCTGCCACGAGCCACTTGCGCCAGGTGTTTGGAGGCCAACTTGCGATAGCGCGCCACGCCCCAGTTGATCACCGATCCGTCGAGCGTAGAACGCACCGTGACCGGCGACGAGTAGTTCAACGGGGTGACCTCGTAGCGCTGAGCGCAGAGGTGGGGATCAGCCATGCTGGCTAGCCGCTGGCAATGGACCCGGGTCAACCTCCCGAGGCCGTCCTTGCAGACCATGGTCCGCTCCAGCAGGCCGCGCTTCATGTCGAGCGACTGCTCGTAGCTCACCAGCTCCATTTGTAGCGGGCTTTGATAGCGACCAGAGCCGATCTTGAGCTCGATGAGCAGCCAGTTGGGACAATTGACGAAGTCGTTGTTGTAGATGTCTCGGTCAGCAATCTTGGTCGGCACCTTGTTGTAGACGCCGGCGATATAGGTCCCGGGATAATGGACCTCTGAAGCTCGCTCCGAGGCGGCGCAGCCCCGGATGCCCAGATAACCATTGCCCACTGCGCAGAGGGTTTCGCGGAGCTTCTCTGCCCCAGGCTCGAAGCCTGAATAGGTCAGCCGCCAACTGTCGTCCTCGATCCCGGTGTCGAACCAAGCCTCGATGTCGGCGACGCTGATGTCGCCCAGATCACTCACCACCAGATCAGCGCCCTGACACTTGAGCGCCTCACCCGGCAGGTTGCGAGCAACGCCGAGCACCAAACCGAAGTTGCCATTGCGACCGGCCTGCACCCCCGAGATGGCGTCCTCGACGACCACCGTTTCACTGGGCTTGGCACCTAGGTTCGCCGTCGCAACGGTGAAGATATCCGCATCTGGCTTGCCGCTGAGCTTCAGCTCCCGAGAGACGACGCCGTCGACTCGGGTCTGGAACAGATCGACGATTCCTGCCAACTCGAGGATGAGCTCGCAATTGCAGCTGCTGGAGGCCACCCCAATCTTGATGCCGCGATCGATCAGCTGCTTGATGAGCGTGACCGAGCTGTCGAAGAGATCCGGCCCCTCGCGGCGCAACACCTGTTGAAAATCAACGTTCTTGCGATTGCCCAACCCACAGACCGTCTCCCTGTCTGGCGGGTCGTCCATGTCGCCGAAGGGCAGCTCGATGCCTCGAGAGTCGAGAAAGCTGCGCACCCCCTTCATGCGCGGCTTGCCATCAACCCATTGCAGATACTCTTCGTCAGCGTCGAAGGGCACGAAAGGCTTGCCCTCTTGCTCGGCGCGGCGCTGCAAGAAGTCGTCGAACATGCTCTTCCAGGCCAGCGCGTGCACCCGGGCCGTACCGGTGATAACGCCGTCGAGATCCAGAACCATTGCGCGAAACTTGGGTCGACTCATGTCTTATTCACCTGCCAGACAATATGGGCGAGCTCAACGAGAGAGCAATGCGAGCGTGGCCATCAAGAAATCGGGTTCGGATACGATGATGTGGTTGGGACAGGCCGCGCCCACCCGCTCAGCCAGCTCGACCTTGCGGGTCACGAAGACAGTCCAGGTGTCGGGGCAATGGGCCATGACCGCCTCGACCATGGGCACATCCGAACCAGTGTCGCCACACACCAGCTGGGCGCCCTTGCCGAGCTGCAAATCTAGCTCGCGGTCCAGGTAGTTGACCGCGTCTCCTTTGTTGAAGTCCTTGAGCCCCTCCCCTTCGCCGATGGTCAAAATGACCTCGACGTCCAGGCCCGTGTCTTCGATGACGAAGTTGTCTCCCGAGGGATCGAGCTCGGCGACGATGTCGCGGATCTGCTGTAAGAAGGCCGCCGATTCAGCTGCTGGAATCGAATCGGTGATGTCCTGCCGAGCAATGGTGGTCTGGCCGAACTTGAGCTGAAAACCCGATCCAATGAGGCTGTATCGCTCTAGGTCGGGCTGGGCGACCAGGGCTTGCAGCTGCTGATTGAGACGGTCCAGGAGGGCCTGTTTCTCAGCAGCCACGGGATAGCTACGGCGCGTCCCTTTCAGGTCGATGAACTCCCTGCCCTTGGAGGCGGCATAGACGAGCGTCTTCTCCGGATTGACGCTCACGTTGACGATGCCCGGATCCGCAAGCGGGGCCGAGGTAATGACCACCGGGTTCTCGGTGCACTGCTTGGCGAAGCGGCTGAGGAAGACGGCGTTGTAGACCGACTGAATCGACGAACGATAGCGACCACAATAGTTGTTGATGGTGCCATCGCGATCGGTGATGAAGCAGTTGAGCTTGACGTCTTTCAGCCGCGCTACCGCCCCGTCAACTTGCTCGGAGAACTGGGGGTGAAGCTCCGCCAGGTGCTCGAAGAAGCGCGCTTCGCCGCCTTGGAGGTACCGCAGGTCTTTGTCCAGCTCGGCCAGCTCGTAGCCCAGATCGACATCGATGGGCTTTCCTTCGCCGATGAGGAGCTGGCGCCGGTCACCTTCCCCGGGGATCGTCTGCAACGACTCGAGGGCGCGCTGGAGTGAGGCGATGTCACCACGGTTTGGTGACTGGTCTGCCAACCGCTCGACCACGAGCCGTCGGCGGACGACCGCCGTCTGGTCCATGAGCAGGTAGAACTGTTTCAGGGTCTGCACCGTCTGGCGCTCGATGTCGGTCTCAGCCATCTCGAAGCCTCCCTACCCTGCGCCCTAGACCATTGCCTTCCTAGCCGGCGTCTAGCGGTTGCCGTAGCGTAGTCCCATGCCCTCGCGGCGGCCATCCCTCCCAACCCGCCGAAAGCTCGCCCTGTTGGGGTGGAGCTTGGTCGCCCTCGGGCCGGCGATCCTCTTGGCCGTCATGATCTGGCAGCGGCGCTGGACGAGCGACGACGGATTCATCAATTTTCGCGTAGTTGGCAACCTTCTGGGAGGGCACGGGCCGGTCTTCAACCTAGGAGAGCGGGTGGAGGCCTTCACCTCGCCGCTGTGGATCGCACTGCTGACCGGGCTGGCGCTGCTGGAGGTGGGGCTCGAGCAGGCCGCCATGAGGATTGGGCTGATGCTGGCGGTAGGGGGCGTCCTCTTCGCCCAGCTCGGCGCGCTGACCGTCCTGAGCCATGGGAACGCACGGCCATCCAGCCTGCAGCGGCGCTTGGTCGTGCCGCTCGGTATGCTCTGTTTCGCGGTGTTGCCGCCGGCGTGGGATTTCGGCACCGCCGGGCTCGAGACCGGTCTCTGCCTGGCCTGGCTTGGCTCGAGCTACTGGCTGGTGGCGACAAGCTGCGTCGTGACCCACGACCTGCAGCCGGCTCGCGCCACGGCGGAGCGACAAAGCAGCGGGTACGGCGTCGCCTTTGTGCTCGGGCTGGGCCCGCTAGTGCGGCCCGAGCTCGCCCTGTTCAGCCTCGCATTGTTGGTGCCCCTGGTGATCGAATTTCGGCGTCGCTGGGGGACCCGCTGGCGGTCGTTGCTAGGACTGGTTGGGGCCATGGCGACGCTGCCCATGGCCTATCAGATCTTTCGGATGGGCTATTACGCGGCCCTCGTCCCCAATACGGCGCTAGCCAAGGAAGCCTTCTCGTCACGCTGGGACCAGGGCTGGCGCTACGCCCAGAATTTTTTCGGGCTGTATCTCTTGCCCTTGCCCGTGACGCTCCTGGCCATGAGCTGGCACAGTCTGGCGCGGCGCGCCTCGCGACGACGAGACCGAGCGGTGCTGGCCCTGTTGATGGCGCCACCGATCGCCGGACTGCTCAGCGCTCTATACGTCGTGAAGATAGGTGGGGGCTTCATGCACGGGCGCCTATTTTTGCCAGCCCTCTTCGGCGCCCTGATGCCGGTGGCTATGGTGCCGTTGCGGGTACCGATTCCGGTGGGGTGGCAACGCGGGCAGCGCTGGCTGGTTGCTGGAGTGGTGGCCGGCTGGGCACTGTACTGCGGGACCAGCATCCGCGTCGGTCAGGACAACGTCGACATGATCGGTGACGAGCGGGGTTGGTACAGCCGCAAGTCGGGGCTGGACCACCCCGTCACGCTCAACGATTACCGGGGATTCGCGTTCTACCGTGCCGCCCTGGCGCTCAAAGACAAAGGTGCGGCCACCTGTCAGGACGGTGCCTGGCCCGCTGAAGCCACTGTGGATCACCATTGCCAGCCCTTCGTCCTGGTCGATGACACCCGGACCTTCGGACGGCTTCATCCCCACGTAGAACAGCCTCCAGTGGCTCCAGGCGCCATAGACCCGAAGGTGGCCATGGTGGTCGCTCCTGGCGCCCTCGGCATCGTGGGTCAGGTGCTCGGACCGGCCGCTCACCTGGAAGACCGTTATGGTCTCGCCAACCCAATAGGGGCGCGGCTCGAGCTGCGTTATCGAAACCGTCCGGGCCATGAAAAGAAGCTCTTGAACGTGTGGCTGGCTGCACGCTTCGCCGCGCCGCAACCTGGTGAGGACCCCCAGGTGTCGGCAGCTCGGCGGGCGCTGAGCTGCGGCTCACTGGCCCGGTTGCAACGGTCCATTACAGGCGCGCTGACCGCGGAGCGCTTTGTGCGAAACATCGGCGCGGCGTTCCCACTGCACCGCCTACGCATTCCATCCGAGCCTTGGAAGGCGGAACGTCAGCACTGTGAGCATCGCCCCTTCAGCGTCCGCATCCGGGGTGGGCCTGGAGGTGGTCCGCGACGGTTCCATTGCCCACCAGGCCAGGTCATAACCAGCCTGGGCGGGAGTCTGTCATCCTCGTCCCGGGCGCTGGCCTCCATTGCACCGCGATGTCAGCGACTCGCAGCCGACGGAGGCGCTCTGACCCCGGTGGGCAAGCTCACCGTCGGGGGCCGAATCGGCCGCCCGGCAGGGCCCTTGTTGCGCCTGGACTGCCCCGATGGACACTTGCTTTCAGGGATCTACGGCGGGGCGTCCAAGCTGGTCCACCGTCTGGGACCGGTGTGCCGAAGACTGGGCCAATTGACCTCCCAGGCCGGCGCCGCTGAGACCTTCCGCGGCCCGAGCATTGGCGAAGGAGGAGAGGACTTCGAGCTGACCTGCCCAGCAGGCGAGGTTCTGATGGGCGTGATCTCCCGTTCTGGCACCCTGGTCGACGCCATCGGCATCGTTTGCGCCGACCTGGAACGCTGGCGTTGAAGACCAATGGGTCGCCGATGACTGGCGCCGTGAACCGACCGGCGGGAGCTCATTGTCGTGCTCAGGGTCCCATGATAGCTGCCAGTTCAAGGCTGACCGCCCAACGACACCCGGGTTGTTCACGGCTACCTCAGCAAAGCCAACCAGGAAGGGAGGGCGACGAGGCTGGCAAGAGCCCCAAGCCCGCAAGCAGTGCCACGGCCCAGCCGGCAGACGGCTAGAACCCGTGCTCGGCAGGGTCGCCGGCAGCGGGCGGTGGGCTCGCCGCGGGTGGGGCAGGATTGGGCACGTAGTCGACTGAGAAGTCCAGCATCTGAGTGCCCCCCTGTAGCATGCCACTGAAGCGACATTCGAGGGCGCCTGGTGGCCCCTCGAACGACTCGATGACCCGCTCGCGGGCCAGCTTCTGAAGACAGGCCCGCGTCTTGGGGTTGGCGCCCAGAGCGCGCCGCAGCGACGAGCCTACCGCCTTGCCGTCAGGTCCAATGGGCATGACGATGTGAACGTCCACCTTCCCGCCCGAGCCGTTGTCCGAGTAGCAGGCCACGAATCCCCGACACCCGTTGTGTTCGTAGCGCTGCTCCCTGGCGGCCCGCTCTTGCTCCGTCTTGATGACCGCCTCGACCTCGTCGCCTGGCTGGAGCTCGATCACCACGCCGCCGTGCTTCTTGACCGGGCCTGTGACCGCCACATTCAGCAAGGTCACTACCGCCGTGCCGTAGACGACGATGGCGGCGACGGGACGACGCCCCGCAGCCTCGGCCCGCTGAGCCGGTTCGGTGGCGCTCCCCCCGTTGACCTGCACGACCGATTGGTCCCGTCCCTCGATACCGCCCACCACCGTCACATCGGTCAGCACCACTCTCGCCTGGTCATCGACCCGTAGCGCCGGCGTGTGCTGGACGGTCACGCTGCCCTTCTTCAAGGTGGCCTGGGCTGTTCCCATGACGCGCAGGGCCTGCGTATTGGTCACGACGTCGACGCCATTGAGGGTCAAGCGCCCTGCCCCTTCGACGCGCAGCGGAGTGCGGTCGAGCCGCCCGCCGGTGATGGTCACGGTGGCGCCTTCCTCCACCCGAATCGACCGGGATCGAATGACGCAATCCTCGAGGGTGACCTGGCATTTGCCGGCGGCTCGGATGAGCTGGCCCTGGCCGGCAATGGTGGCGCCTTTGAGAGCATGGCGCTCGTCACCTGCGCAGCGCAGCGGGGTCTCGCCGGTCCAGGGAGGCGGCATCGGCTCCGCCTTGACGGCCAGTTCGCCTGGCGGCGTCTCTGGAGGCGCAACCTGGGCCAGCTCGTCGACCGGTGGCTCCGAATCCTCGGTCGTACTGAACATGAACCAGCTCACGCTGCCAAGGATCATGAGCAGGAGCATCGGATAGACCCTGAGGCTAGCGTTGGTCTT
>JAUVCD010000644.1 GCA_030590865.1 Myxococcales bacterium
ACACCACACAGGCCAGAGCGGCAAGGGATAGGGCTGCCAGAGTGGCCAGGGCGCCTGACCGGGCACGCCGGGAATCGTCCAGCTTGCCTCCTGGTCTGGGGGGTTGGTTCCCTCTGGGCCGCCAGCGTGACGCTTCCGCCCCGCCAATGGCGGTCCACCCGCCGCGTCGTAGTGGTGCAGCCGGTCCCCCAGTGCCTGGAGCAGCGCGGCTGGCGGATTTTGTCCTGGCGCCGGCATCAGCCGATGCCGTCCGGTCGTCCAGGGTCCGGCGGGGGCTTCACTGGCACCCACCTCGAGCCCTGTCGTGTCGCCGGCGCGGGTGAAGAAGTAGCGGACGTATTCCGGGTGTCGCTCGACCCGCTCCAGACGCCAGCCGACCACCGTCTCGCCTTCGGCCACCAGATCGGTGGCTGCTGCTGCCACTGGGGATAGGAGGACGACCCACAGAGCGGCTGCGGTGGCGGCCCACAGCCTCAGCAGATGCATGGTACCATCGCTTCTCTCAGCACTGCTGGTCACCGATGCGAATACCCGTCTTCCTCATTGCATCGCCCATTGGCGACTATTTGCAGGACTTGAGCGTGTCGGCCATTCACACGCTCAAGAGTGTCACTCATGTCTTCGTGGAAGCCAATGACAAATACCTAGAGCGACTGCGGGAGCGGGGCATCCTTTCCGACCAGCACCGTGTGTATCTGTTGAGCGATCCCCAAGTGGATCGGGCTCGGGGATTCATCTGCGCTCAGGAGCCCTTTGCCATTTTGGCATCTAGCGGGATTCCGTGTTTTCTCGATCCAGGGAGCGAGCTGGTCGCCCTATGTCTCGACCACCACCTGGATGACGTCGAGCTCATCCCGGTTGGCGTGTCTTCGGCGTTGGACGCTGCTCTTTGTATGTGTGGTCTCGACGTCGACATTTTTCATTTCAATGGTCACTACCCTGAGCACCACGTCTTCGAGTCGCCGTTGCCTGACAATGGTATTCCGCTGGTGTATTTCGTGCGCGGCGCTACGGTCAGCGCGTTCGTGGCTGAGGTGAGGGCCAAAGTGTCCAATGTTCGGCGGCTGGTGTTGCTCAAGGATCTGCGCAAGAAGGGGCGATCCCTGGTGACCGTGGTGCGCTGGCCGGAGGACGATGATGGTCAGCTGCCTCCGGACCCGGCTGATGCTGATTTCGTCTGCGTGATCGACCGGTCTCGGGACGAGCCTGGGCGGTGAGCGAGGTGGGTGGTCCATGACGCTTCCGCCACTGTCGGTCGAAGCTGACGTGCCTGTCGGTTGGACCGACCGCTTCGGCGATCTCAGCCGGATCGCCTGTCACGCCGGCGTTCAGGTGTTGAAACTTGCCGAGCCACCAGGCCAGGGGCTGGCTTTTCTGAAGGTCCACGATGAGGCTGACCGAGGCCAACGAGAAGGGGCCATCCTGCGCCACGGGCTGGCGGTGGTGACGCCCCGACTGCTGTTGGACGAGCGTAGCGAGTCGGGGCAGGTCGTTCTCGGGTTGGACGACGCCCGTCAGGGACGGGATCCGGCGCTGCGCCGTGTCCCCCTGGGCGCACTGCCGCAGGCCGCAGCCGTCTTGGCCAAGGTTCACGAGCAGTCGGCGCCATCGGCCCCTGGCGCACCTGCCTGGGCTCGGGAGCTACGTCGCCGGGCGTCCCGCGTCTCGCTGGCAGGTCCGCTGCAGGAGGCGCTGGTCCAGTTGCTGGTGATGGGTGACGGATTATGTCATCAGGACCTGCACCCTTCGAACTGGCTTTGTGAAGCCGGCGAGCCGGTGGGGATGCTCGATTGGGCCAGCGCCTGCGCCGCCGATCCGGAGAGCGATCTGGCCGGGCTGGTGCTCGCCGCCGGGGGCAATCCCTCCCTGATCGACCTGGTCTGCGACTCCTGGGAGGCCGTCTCGCGCGGGCGGGTAGCCGACCGTGCACGGGTCTGGTTGCTGCTCTACCTGCAGACTGTCGAGGGGGCTCATCACAAGGGCGTCGGTGCCGCCGGCGATGACCTCCGCACTTTGGCGGACCAACTCGCCACCCAGTGGCCGTCTCAGCCACCGCTTCACGGCAGTCGGCGGGTCGAGCGAGTCGTGCCGGTGTCCGGCGACCAGATCGCCGGCGGTGCGCTGTGGGAGCCGGTGGGGCAAGACCATGCGCGGCTCGTGGTCGACGCGCTTGGCCGCGCTCAACGGGACCAGCACGTAGGCTTGGTCCAGCGGTTTGTGGGTCATGCCTGCAATGACGTATTGCTCGTCGACCTCGGCACGCGGCAACGGGTCGTCAAGATCTACAACAAGCCTGTTTCGGCGAGTCTGTTTGAGCTCGAAGCGGTTCTCGCCCGCCAACTGGCGGATAGTGGAGCGGTGGTCTTGGCGCCATTAGTCCTCGACTATGGCGGCTCGCTGTTTCGAGTGGGCTGCCGTCCCGCTGCGCTCTACCCTTACGCTGGCGATGAGCGCTGTGGGTGCACGCCGGTCGATCGGCGCCGGCTCGCGGCGGCCCAGGCGGCGCTTCACCGGGTTGACCACGGGACGGGGCCGCTGACCGACCTGTCATCGCTCCGGCCCAGCTTGCCATGGCCGGACGTCGCGGCGGTAGTGAGTGACCTGTTCGACGCCGGTCCGATCGCCGGCCTGCACGAGGTGTGGCGTTGGACCAACGACGGGCTCGACGAGGTCTGGGATCAGCTCCCCGCCGCGCTGGTTCACGGCTCACTCCACCGTGACCACGCCGGCTGGTGGCCCGGTCGTGGTGTGGTGGTCTACGACCTGGAGAAGGTGCGGGTCGGACCGCGGGTCGCCGACGTAGTCAAGACGGCCTACTTCATGGGCTATCGGGGCAACGATGAGCAGGCCGATCCGTCGAGCATCGTGCATTATCTGCGGGCCTACCATCGCCACACGCCGCTCAGCGCGATCGAGCGCCGCGCCGCTCTCTACTTGCTCATGGAGTGTTTCCTCCATGACATCAAAGCTCTCGGTCAGACGAGGCAGCCCCGCGCCCGAATAGTGGCCCACGGGCGCTTGACCCTCGAGTTCTTCCGCAACCTCACGGGGCTCAGAGAGGCCATCGCCCAGCACCTTGGCGACCGCTGATTGTGCTGAAAATGGTTTCGCCACGGACTAAGATCGCGATGCTGCGGTCAAGGGCCGCGGCCATTGCGGCCCACGAGGAATCACGATGCGAGCATCTGCCCTGGCCTCAGTCGTCTGCACCTTCTCGATGTTGAGCGCACCCGCCTGCGAGCCAGCACCGGCGCCGAGCTCGCGCAGCGGACCGGCGTCGTCCCCCGCCTCGACCCCACCGAAGCCAACCGCTTCGGCGTCGCCGAAGAGCACCACGAGCCCGCCCACGAACCGACCAGGGGCACCTCAGGTCATCACGGAGAAAGACTACACTGGCGTGATCTTGCCGTTCGATTACCCCTGGTCGCGGGGAAAGAAGCGTTGGGCACCCGGTACCGTGGCGGTCGCAGAGGCTGAATACTGTATCGCCCGCGAGCTCTCCAAGATGGAAGTGTCACCGGCCGATCAAGCGGCCAAGCTGCCGTTGATTGTCAAGGAGCTGAAGGCATACCGACGCCAATACCTCGGCTTCACCGACGAGCAGGGGCGCGACATGGTGTGGGTCAACTTCTTCCGCGCCCCTGAGGATCAACACGCCGATTGGAAGACGTCCTTGGTGACCGTGAAAGGTGGCGGTCACGGATATTTCAACGTGACCGCTGATGTGGCCGGCGGCACTTGTGGTGAGCTCCGCATCAACTCGCCGCGCTGATTGGCTGGGCGTGTCCGGCTGGGCGTGCCCGGCTGGGCGTGTCGGGCTGGGCGACCTCAGCGGCGGCTGGAGGCCTTGGTCCGACGTCGCCAGCGGCCGATCTTGAGCAGCTGGCCCAGGTTTGCTTTGGGATCCAATTTGGGGATGATGGCTCCGCTGCGACTGGTCAGCAGCGTGGTCACCCCTGGCCCATGACCGCTGACATCACTGCGGCTGTGGACGATCACCCCGACCGATACGGCACCACCCAAGTAGCGACGCCCATAAGAATGGTCGGCATCGATGATGGCTACCAAGTCGCCGAATCGTAGCGACGCCAGGTCGTAGTCGGCCACAATCTGCTCATCGAACAGCTGTATGTCGTAGTCCCCATGGTGACTGCTCGGCTGACCCAGTCCGCTGCCCATCACCTGAGCTGGCACACGGTGGGTCACCGGCACGTGGAGCTTGCTTCCCCGCCAAGTGATCCCCCATTTGCTGAGCAACCGAGGATCACAGCTGAGCATTTGAACGTCCGTGTCATGCTGGAATGCCAGCCCGCAGCCGTGGGCACAGATCTGAATCTTGTCGCCGATACAGAGCTTCTTCAGGGTGCCTTCAGGAAAGTCGATGATCACGTGCTCGACGCCCCCGTGGGTGCCACAGACCGTGCCTTTGGCTCCCTTGGCTGCGCCGCTGATGAGGGTCGCGTCGTTGCCGATACAGGACAGCACGTTCAGCGAGGCATTGAAGTCTCGGTTGGGGTGCTTGATGGTGACCCCTGGCTCGACGTGATCCCCTTGGATGGTGTAGGCGCTGTCGCCAATTTGATGGCTGTAGCAGATGCCACCGGTACCTGGCAGCACCCGCATTACGCCGTCGCCGCCGGTGCGGTATTGGCGAACCTGCGGCCAGACCGCCGGAATGATCTCACCGCTGACGCTGAGCTTGACCAGCTCGTGATCGTTCGTTGATCGCTTCGTCGTAGACTTCTTGGCCACGCCTCTCTCCTTGTTAGTCCAGCGCTACTGACGCCCTTGAACCGTCGTTGGGCATGCTACTGCATGCGGCCTCGTTGCAGGAGAGGGGCTGTCGTTCTAGTCAGGTGGACCGCTTGCTCGGTCTCTCAAGTCGCCTAAGATAGTTGGCTGTTCATGCCCAACCGCGACCGGAGCAGCGGCCCCTGGTGGCCGGTCCGCATCCCCGGCCCTGGCTTTGCCTCAGCCTGGTCTGTCTGGGCCCGACGGCTAGTCGCTGTGGCTGCCCTGTGGGTCGCATTCTCGCTGGCCGGTGGTGCTCACGGGCAGAGTCACGGCGGCCAGGGTCAGGGCGGGCAGGGGCCGCAGCCTTCCGAGCGGTCCGTGCCGCTGGGGGACGATGATGGCGGGTCAACCGCGCCTCGTGATGATGTGCCCAAGGTGTCGCGGCCGGTGGCGGCGGTGCTGGCGTTTTTTCCGGGCTTGATGCTCGGTGGCTCTGGACACTTCGCGCTGGGCCATCGGCAGACGGCCTATCGGATTTTCGCCTTGCAGGGCGTGGGCGTTGGGTTGATGGCCGCTGGCACGGTGCCGCTGGTCGCGACGGCGGCATCTCGTTATGCGGTGACGCCGCTGGCCATTACCGCCATCGCTGGTGTGGCGGTTGCCTCAACGGCCTTGATGGC
>JAUVCD010000584.1 GCA_030590865.1 Myxococcales bacterium
TGCCGTAGCAGCAGCTCGGATCGCCTGCCGGGCACCAGTCCCAGCAGTAGTTGCCGGCGTAACATTTTGCGGGCGCCGATCCGCTTTGCGGACAGTTCGCGTCGACGGTGCACCCGTTGGGTGGTGCACAGTCACAAGGATGGCAGCCATAGCGTTCGTAGGTCGACCAGCCTTGGGTGCAGGCGATGTCGCAGCTCAGGCCGCTGTTGTCGCAGCCCACGCATAAGCCGCTTTCGCACCACTCGACCCCGTAAAGGCAATCGGTGTCGTTCGAACATCCGTCGAACCCTCCCATGCCCGTCTGCGTCGTCGTGCCGCTCGACGAGCTGGTCCCACCGCTGCCGCCACCGCCTGCCGATTCGAAGTCACTTCCGCAAGCGATCAAGACAATCGCTGCACACCACCAAGCCAGCTGCTTCACAGTTCCGATAGTAGCAGACTGGCCCACCAAACCCCCCGCGCCTGGCTACCGCCCCGGTTGGCGTGGGCGGCTAGAATCTGGAGACAAGCTCGAGCTTGGCGCCCTCGAAAGCGGGATATTTGCGGCAGATGCCGGCTACGCAGCGCACCGCGGCCCGGCGCTGGCCCACGAAGAGGCGCACCGTGTCGGCCAGTTGCTCGTACCACTCTTCGTCGCTCATCGAGCGGTACTGAATGAAGCCGTTGAAGTAGTGGGCCGGATCGATGCCCTCGCGGGTCTGGTACTCGTGTCCAAACACGAAAGAGAAGTGAGGATTGTAGTTGAGCGCCACCAGGTTCTCGCCCTCATACCAGGGCTCGGGCGCTTCACCGGGCATGTGGCGCTTGCGATGGTTGCCCACCGCGCTGACCGAGAAGGCACCGGCCAGGTGCTGGCTCAGGTCGTAGCGGACGTAGCCCTCGCGGTAGAAGATGGTGGATTCGGCCGCGCCAATGGCGGGGACTGGCGCCGGGCTGTCGGCCAGCCGGGCTCCGACCCATGCCCAGTACTGGGACTTGCCATCTGCCGAGTCGATCTCCGTCCCTGCGGCAGTATCCCAGGTGTCGGTCCGATTGGAGTCGGCGCTGTCGCACTCGTTGTTGGTGGTATCGATTTCCGTGAAGCTGACGTAGCGACCGACCCAGCCGTAGAGGTTCAGCTTCTCGGCGATCTTGGCGTCCAGCCGCCCGCGCCCGCCGCTGATGCACACATCTGGGGCGCCAAACTGCTCGACGTAGTTGGCCTCGGTGGTCGGCGGCAAGCTGTAGTTGATGGTGTTGTATTCCAGGGCGCCAAAGGTCGGGTCCGACAGGTTGATGTTGGCCGCTAAGGGGAAGAACTGTCGGTAGTGCTTACCTTCGAGCGTCAAGGTCAACGGCCCGGCATAGAAATGGGCGTCGCCGTAGACCGCATAGCCCCACAGATCGTCCACGGCTTGCAGCGAGTCGTCCGAGTTGATGGCCGACACCCGCCCATGGGTCTGCTGCTGACCCGCTACCTCCACATAGGCGTCGAAGACTCCCGCTACGGTGGGCATCCGCACGCTGCCGCTGAAGTTGCGGATCTGATCGTGGGACCGGGAGGCGTCGGGCTCACCGAAGCTCGGGAAGTCGGCATTGCAGATCCCGCGCGCTTCCGGTGAAGTGGCTCCGTCCAGACACCTCACCAAGTCTTCGCTGTTAGACTGACGGAACAAGACGGCGCCGTTGAGCCCCGCCTGGATCTGTTTGGGGCCCAGCGTGAGGCTGCCACCCAACACGTTGTCTTCCAACAAGCTCGGTCTGGCGAGCTCGCGCCCAGCGACGAACTCGTTGGTGCCGGTGGATTCCCAGTAGTCGAAGTCGTTGACCTCGGGAAAGGCGAAGAACATGGGCGAGCCACTGCCGTGCAAGATACGTCCGGTGGGGAAATCGATCCGCAGCGGGTTGAGCTGGCCGCCGAAGACCGCGCCCTCGAGGCGGAAGTTCTCCCACTTCTTGCGCAGCTTGAGCTTGCCGCCACGGACGGTGGTGTCGATGCCCACCTCATCAATCTTGCGCACACTGAACACCAGCCCCCGGCCCAGCTGCTCGTAGAAGTCGCCGACCGTCGCCTCGATCCACTTGTGCTTGAAGCCCAGCCACAGCTTGGCCGGGTACATCAGGCTGGTGTAGCGGGTGTGTAGATCGCGATTGAAGCGGTTCTCGAGATCCAAATTGCCGTAGCCGAGCTCGTCGACGACCAGGTCTTGGGCCCCCTGCCGATCGAGGGTGTTGAAATAGACGACGCTGTCGAGCCGTACGCCCAGCGACAGCTTCCAGTAATAGGTGCGCAGGTAGAGTCGGTTCAGCCACTCGCCGTAGTTGTCGTCCAGGTACTGGTTCGGCTCGAGCCTGGGACTGGCCGGATCGATGGGCGCCGTGTTCCGATTGTCGAAGTGGTACCGCAGCTCGCTGGTGTTGCTGACGTCGATGGTCAGCGTTTCGTCGCCCACCCCGGGAACGTCGACGGCCTGGGCCTCACCGCTCAAGGCCGCACAACCTGCCGCCGCCAGCACGCTCAGGCCTGCTCGAAAGACGGTTGTTCTCACAGCTAGTGTCCTACCACAGCTGCCGTGTCGGGCACGGTCTCAGGGCATCTACGGCGGTCGCGCTACTTGTTCGCCAGCGCCGTGTCGATGGCCTCGATCAGCTTCTTGGTCGAAGCCTCGTCGCCTGGCTGGTACCCGGCCCGCCTGAGCACGATGGATCCGCTGCGATCGATCACCAGCGTGAAGGGCATCTCGCCCTTCGGGTTGTAGCGATCGACCACCTCCGAGTCTTCGTCGAGCAGCACCGGGAAGTTCATGCCCGTGGACTTCACCTTCGACGCAATGGCGGCGGCGGTTTCGGGCCCATCGGTGTTGATGGCCAGCACGATGAACCCCTTGTCCTTGCGCTCGTTGTAGATCTCGACCAGCTCAGGCATCTCGCGCAGGCAGGGGTCGCAGTGGGTGGCCCAGAAGTCGAGCAAGACGACCTTCTTGCCCTCGTAATCCGACAGGCTGATCTGGTCGCCGTCCAAGGTGGGCAATGAGAAGTCAGGCGCCTTGGGCCCGGTGGAGGTCGCAGGGGCCGAGCCGCCCTCGGTGCCGCCACCCTCGGTGGTGCCGCCTTCGGGGGCTCCGGCGACCGTCGTCCCGTCTCCTGGGGTGACCGGATCGGGGCCGCCCGCCGGGCTGGGCCCACAGGCTGCCAGGGCAGCGCAGCATGCTGTTGTCGTTAGCGCGCGCACCAGCTGAGCTGGCACCCGCAGCGGTCGCAGGGATGTCGTCACGGTGTTCCCTCGCTGAGGTGTTGGCTGGTCAGTCTTGGTAGGTCCCGTTAGCTACCGAAGTGAACAAGTTCCAGAAGGCTTGGCCTGCGGGGTCTTGCGGGTCGTTGGGCACAGGCACCCCGGAGACGCTGTCGATCATCTTCATATCACTGGTGCGAATGATGATGTTGGTGGGCCAGCCGCCACCGAGCAGCGTCACCGTTTGCGCGGTTGGGTCGAGCGCCAGGCTGTAGGCCACCTCGTAATTGCCAGCCCAGGCCTCCAGCTCGTAGTAGGTCGCCGGTCCGCTCCCGTCACCATTCTCTGCCAGCACGGCCAGGAAGTGCCCGCCGGCGGGCTTGACGGTTGGGTAGTGCCCGTGCAGGACCACCTCAGACTCGTAGTTGCACGGGCCACACCACACCGCCGAGATGTCGAGCAGCAACGCCCGTGGCTTCGGCACGCCAGCGCCGTAAGGTGAGCCCTCGGGCCAGACCTCGTCCCCCGTCGGATTATAGAAGTCCGACATCTCCAAGAACTGCACCCCCTCGTTGGCCGGATCCATGAAGTTCGCATAGCCGATGAACTTGAAGTTCGGGATGGCGCGGCCCATCTCCAGGCCCACCGCATCGGGGTAGGCCGGGCCAGGCGGCAAAGCCTCCTGGCCGAAATCCTCCACGTAGGTACCGAAGTCGCGGGCATCCACGTCCGGGGCGGTCTCCGTCTCGGTTGTCGTGCAGGCCACCAGTCCGAGGCTCAGGGCAACCGTGGGGAGAAGAGACAGGCGAGAGGCAAGAGTCGTTGGCATGGCGCCTTTGGTGAGCTGGTGAGGGCAGGAAAGTGCAACGGCAGAAACAGTGGCCTACTGCGGTCGCTTCATGGGTGTTGCGAAGTCGAAACACGACTGGTGTCTGAGGTGTGCAACACCAACCACCGTCGCCGCCGCAGATCTTGGCACCATTATTTTGGAGCCATGGGCCCGTCTCGTCAAGGGACGGTGCTTGCCTCACTGAAGATTTCGTTTGAAATATTCGACAAATGGGTGAATCTCGTAGGGTAGTGTCAGGTGCCAGAGTCAGGCGCCAGCGCCGGCTCGAGATGGCCCGCCACCACCGCGAGCCAGAGTGTTGCTCCGGCAGTGTTGCTCCGGCAGAGGACGAAGGGACTTAGATGATACGCTTGCTTTGGGACAATCGCCGCACCGTGACCCTGCTCGCCGCCTTCGGTGTGCTCAGCGCCGTCGCACTGGTCCCAGTGGGGTGCAGCACCAAGACCGAGACCAAGCCAGGCAACGCGTGTGTCGGTGGGCTGCTGCGCGACGATGGGTCCTGCGAGCCTATTTGCGATCCCACCCAATGCCTCGAGTCCAACGTTTGCGTCGACAACCACTGCCGTCTCTTGTGCGACACGCACACTGAGTGCTGGGGCGGTGTACAGGAGTGTCTGGCGGCCCACACCGATGAGGGTCTGCCGGTGAACGTCTGCCGCGACATCGGCATGCTGCCGGTCCTGGCTCCAGAAGGCTGGCCGCTGGTCGGCTACGGCGTGGTCTGTCCCTTTGGCGATACCCAGTGCACCGCCAGCGCCTGTCCCAACGGCCTGGAGTGCGATTTGACTGCTTGTGGCGGGAACCCAACTCAATGTGTCCGCGATGAGGAGGCCTGCGGCGAGCTTGGCGAGGACTGCAACATCGGCTCCTGCGAAAACTGTGACGACCCGAACGACAAATGCGTCGCTGGCCTCTGCGCCCCATCGGGGAGCGGCGGCGGCGGTGACACCCATTGCCAGCGTTGCACCGTCACCGACTGCGAAACTAACGAATGTACGCCCTTCAAGTGTCTCGGAGGCGCCGGTGATGGTGATGCCACCGCCTATTGCACCCACCACGATTGTACCGAGGACAGCCACTGCCCTGGGGGCTACTATTGCGGAGTTGCTGCCGATCCTCGGGATGTCTGCGGAGCGACCTGCAGCGGCGGAAGCTGTAGCGACAACCCGCAGAAAAACTGTGGCGAGGATGCGGATTGCCAGACGGGCAACACGCAATTCTGCGGCGAGACCTTCGAGCCTTGCCTCGATCCGTCACAGTTCAATGTCAACGGTGCCCAGTTCTTCGAGGGCTCGGCCTGTCTGCTGCGGAACAGCTGTATCAAGAAAGAGGAGTGCGCGCCCTGCGAGACCAACGTCGACTGTCGGCTTGGGGACGCTCACACCTGTGTGGCTTGGGGCTCGGCCACGGTCTGTGCTCGGTTCTGCGCCGCCGCGGCCGACTGCACCAACGACATGGACTGCCTGTACTACGGCAAGACCTGCCAGGCCTCGCCGGCCATCGACTGTCTGACGCCGGCGGACTGCCCCAAACCGGGCGACCTCTGCATCGACCGCTCGGTCTGTTTGCCCAAATCGGGGGACTGCCGACCCACCGACGCCACTAGCAGCAAGTTCTGTCACCATTGCGTCGATGCCACGGACTGCGGCGCCGCGGATCCCTCCTCCGTTTGGGATTGCGTCGAGATCTCCTACGGCGAGCATGCGTGCTTCGACCGCAGCTTCCCGGACGCATGTACCGTCGACAGCGACTGTCCTCAGTCCCCTAGCGGCATGCACGGTGAGTGCCTCGACGAAGGGGATGGCGTCACCTCGTCGAGCTCGGCCTACCACCGCTGCTACTTCCCCCGTGACGACTTCAAAGAGAAGTACACCTGTTGGTAGCGGCGCCTCTCGGGGGTGGGCACGCCGCACGATTCCGACGCTCCTGAGCTGGACGTGACGAACTTTTTCGCGCAGACTCGACTGTGTTAGTTGCTTTCTGGGGGTTGGATCGAGCTGATCCCCTACTTCTTGAAAGGGTGACCACCCTCCGCAATTGTTGCCCCGTCGTGCTATTCGATGCAGAACCTCATGG
>JAUVCD010000853.1 GCA_030590865.1 Myxococcales bacterium
TATCAGGCCTGTGAGAGCGCCGCCCTCGACCTGGACGAGCTCCACGCCCTATTCCCAGATGGCTACCGCCGAGGAGCCTGCCGAATGGCCGGGCTTCCTTTCCTGTCCTGACCTGGTGAGGCGAGCCTAGCCTCCGGCGTAGAGCGGCGGCGCAGCCCAAGGGGCCTCTTCAACCGGCCGTTGCCGGACTCGCGACGGTCGTGGCTCGGCCAGCATGTCCCGGACGTCTCGGGCCCATTCTTCGTCCGACAGATCCGCCACCGTGTAGCTATCGAGGAGATCCTCGATCCGCTTTCGCAACAAGAGCCACATCAGGCTGCTCTCTACGGGCTCGCCAGCCCGACACGCCGGCTCGTCCGCCTCGCGAATCGCCAAGTCGAGAGGCCCGATCACGGACCGCAAGACGTCGCCCACCGAGATCTCGTCTGCCGGTCGCGCCAGCAGATAGCCACCTCGCCGGCCACAGACTCCGCGCAGCAGACCATGGCTCTTGAGCCCGATGACCAACTGCTCCAACAGCTTGGGCGACGAGCCCGTGGCTTGGGACACCGATCGCAGCGAAACCGCTACCTCTTCGCCCCCGTTGCGGTGCAGCTCCATCATGAGCCGCACCGCTTGTCGCGCTCGGGCTGACAGCTTCATCCGATCCCCCTAGGCCGTTCAGCCTACGTAGTCCGTCCGAACGGCAGCTTTGCCGTTGATGAGAATCGACCGGGACAACATGTCGTGAACCCCACCCACAGCGACGTCCGGCTCGTAGTGTTCGAGCAACTGCATGAGTTGCCGCTTGCAGTTCGAGCAAGCCGCGGCAACGTATTTGGCCCCGGTGGCCCGAACCTGGGTGATCTTCTTCTTTCCGCTGATATTCATGCGGAAGTCCTGAATGGAATCCATCGCCGAGAGACCACCACCGCCACCACAACACCAGTTCTCCGGCCCGTGGGGCTGCATCTCTCGAAAGTCCTCGCAGGTAGCCCGAAGAATGACTCGCGGCTCCTCGTGAATGCCGCACGACTTCGCGAAGTTGCAGGGATCGTGGTAGGTCACCGGATCGGGATTCTTGCTCTTGTCGAACTCGAGCTTGCCCTCATTGATGATATCGGCGGTCCACTGCATGCAGTTGACGATGTTGAACGGCAGCTTCCCCCACCAGCCTCCGGGTTCCATCAGCATCTTCATGATCCGATAGGCGTGGCCACATTCGCCCATGAAGAGGGTCTTGCACTTGAGGCGCTTTGCCTCATCAACGTAGGGCTTGTTGTCCGCCTTCATGTCAGCGTCATTGCCATTGAACAGCCCATAATTGGCGCCGTCGAAGCACTTGGAGCTCATGGTCCACTTGTCGGCCATGCCGAGCACGTGAAACACCTTGGCAATACCCATGGTGGCTTCGATATTGACCAGCACGTCCCCCGATGGCGGCACGTAAAAGTACTCGGCGCCGACCACGTCGACCGGGATCTTGATATCCGTCCCATCGTGCTCCTCTTTCATCTCCTCTTCGAGGAACTCGACAGCTGCTTTGAATGCCTCGGGCGAGGCGTTGTCCGTATTGCCGGTCTCCAAAGAGACACGGACCACCTTTTGAATGGTCTCTGGCGTGAGACCTAGAGCATCGACGATTCCCCGGCCCTTGCGGGTGATCACCGAGTTGTCGATACCGAAGGGGCAGAACTGGGCGCAACGGCGACAACCGGTGCACTCCCAGAACGCATCGGCCCACTCTTCCAGCTCCTGCTTGTCTCGAATGTCCTCAGCGCCCACCAAGGCACCGAGGAGCTTCCCGGAGGTGGTGCAATGCTTCTTGTAGACTTTCCGGATCAAGTCGGAGCGCAAT
Source organism: Myxococcales bacterium (assembly GCA_030590865.1). Classification (GTDB taxonomy): domain Bacteria; phylum Myxococcota_A; class Polyangia; order Polyangiales; family Polyangiaceae; genus JAPYTK01. Next base: position 1,838 of record JAUVCD010000853.1, read on the forward strand.
ACCGGATTGTGTTTCGCGTCCGGGCTACCGAAGTAGACCGGGCAAACGGTGGCGCAGGTACCGCAACGGGCGCACATCTCCATGTACGTCTTGAGCACTTGGGGACCCTTGTCGAGCGCCGTGATGGCAGCCGTCGCCTGCTGGAGAGCGTCTTTGGCGAGGGGCTTCTTACCTGACTTCTCAACCGCTTTTTCGGTGCTCATGGTCAGCTCCTTTTGATCAGGGCTTGGGTGAAGAAGATGCCGCCGAAGTGCAGGATCTTCGAAAACGGGATGGTCATGAACAGCGTGAACGCCAGGAGCGCGTGCAACAGGAACATGTCATTCTGTGGCACCTGGGGTGCCGAGAAAGCCAATAGCGACGCCGCCCATTCGCGAGTCACTGACAGGTCGAAATGCGCACCGAAGCGCATTGCATTGCCGGTGGTGATGATCGCTATCAACAACAGCAGCGCGAAGAAGTCGGGCATTCCGGAAATCTCTCGCACTCTCGGAATGGTGAGCCGCCTGACGAAGAGCAGAATGCCGGTGGCCAATAGGAGCACGCCTGCGACCCCACCCGAGGTGCTCGACATTTCAGCGATCTGCTCGGCAGTCATTCCCATCGACAGCATCATGCTGTCGGCCAGCGCCGTGACGACGCGGAAATGGCCAACGAATACCAGAGCCAGTGTGGCATGAAAGAACCAAGCCATGGCCCAGAGCACTCGATCACCGCGAAAGAGACTGGGGAAGAAGACTGCCTCGGCCAAGACCCCCTTGACGAGGGTCGGCTCCTGGGACGTGTTGAGGTACATCTTGCCTGGCTGCTTGGTGGTGAACCAGACTTTGAATCGGTATGCCATGCCGATGACGAATACGGCGACGGCTATGTAAGGCAGGACGCCGCCTACGAAATACGCGTATCCACTCACGTCGTTTCTCCTGGTCTAGATCGTTGGGTCCGATCGACCGCTCATGTGACCGTTGCGTCTCTGAGGTCGGTCGCGCCCAATGTGCATTGGGCCAAATCTTCGATGCCAAATGGCTTCGGCAAACGCGCGAAGAGCACATTTCGGCAGTCTGTCGGCAGCTCGGCCACCTCACCGGCGAAAATGATGCGCACGAAGGGGATTCGTGGATCCTCGGTCAGCCGAGTGGTGATGTCCCAGCTGAGCTGGGCACCAAGCGCGTAATCCACGACGGCATAGTCCGGCCGAAAACGCTCGACGACGGCCGAACAGGCGTAGGCTCCGTCGGCCAGCTCGAGGTTGAAAGACGCCTGGTCTGAATCCTTGCGAAGGTTGTCTGCCAGCTGGTCGTCACCGGTCACGACCAGCACGTTGGTGCTCTGCTCGTGAACCTGCCGGTAATAGTCGCACTGGTCACAGCTGACGTCGCAGAGCAGCTTGTCGTGCCGCACTTCCGGGGCGACCTTGGTCACTTCGTAGCAACGCTGAGCACGGAGCGCGTAGACCACACAGTCGCGGCAGCCGGCGAGGAGCTGTCCCTTCCCCTTGTACTGCCAGCAGTAGAAAAAGTGAGGCTCGCTCGGAAGCGAGGGTTTGGCTGGCGGTACGGCC
>JAUVCD010000156.1 GCA_030590865.1 Myxococcales bacterium
GCCGGTCGCCCCGGTCTTCGATTCCTCCCCGCCGCACCCGATGGTGGCTGCCAGTAAGGCAACTGTTGCGACCAGTGCCGCTAGGGATAGCGATCTGAGAGGCGTCATATCGAGTCAATACCCTTCTCGCGCGGCCTCGCCGCTCTAACGCGCCTCCGTGGCGGCGACTTCGGTCGCCTCCTGCTCGACAACCCGATGAGGCAGCAGAGCCCCCACAATCCCCAGAGCGAAGCCGTGGGCGCTCCGGGGCCGACCCGGCAGCCGCAGCCCGAGTCTTCGTCGCTGACAGCCGCGCCATCGCAGTCTTCGTCCACCTCATCGTCGCAGTCGTTGTCCAAGCCGTCGTCGCAGATCTCGGGACCTGCCGGCAAGGGCACGGCATCACAGATCACGTCCAGCCCGTCGGTGGCGCAGACGACCTGACCGCTCGCCTGGCACTCGCCCACCCCGGCGCTGCACGGGTCGCCCAGCGTCGGCCAATCCTCGTCCACTTGCTCGTCGCAGTCGTCGTCCTGCCCATTGCAGCTCTCGGCCTCTTCACATTCCTCGCCACTGCCGAAGGCAATCGCGCCGATGTCGTTGGTCGAGTAGGGATTGCCGAAGAAATCGGTAATCGTGCCGCCATTGTTGAGGGTCAGGCTGGAGACGGGCTGACCACTGTCGATGGCAATGCTGTCGACGCTCAGCCGGTAATCGTCCGGGTCCTCCGAGTCGACCACGAATTGCTCGAAGACGTCATCGGCGGTGGACACCAGCGAATGTTCCTCGAAGCCTGGCGGCGCGTTTTCCGAGGTCTGCCACGCCGCCAGATCGGTGGTGTCGGTGCCGTTGTTCCGCCAGACGAAGTCGCCGTCCGAGTGAAAGAGGGAATAGTCGGAAGGCATGGGGTAGCTCGCCCCTTCGCCCAGCATGGTCATGAAATCGGCGTCCTCGTTGACGAGGTACCAGATGTTGTTTCTGAACTCGTTGTCCTGGTGGACGTCCCAGGCGTCAAAGGAGGCACCGCTCTTCCTCGAGCGAACCATGATGACGTTCGCAGCGCCATTGCCGACGAAGGTGTTGTTGTAGATCTTGTTGTTCCGCGGCATCTGGTCATCGACGCCATCGTCGTCTTCGACCCGGATGTGGTTCGAGGTGCCTTCGGCCGTGGCGGTCAGGATGGAGATATTGCCGTAGACGTCGGCGTAGCGGGACTCGCCGAGCATGATGTTCACGTTGGCGTCGATGATGACGTTGTGGGCGATGGTGCCGTACTGGCACGTGTCGCCGTTGAGCTTCAACCCGGAGACGCCAAAGCCCTTGACGTAGTTATTGATGAACCGGGCGTACTGGCCTCCCGCGTAGGCCGCGTGCCGGTTGTAGGGCGGGGCGCCCACGAAGGAGCAGCCATCGATGGTCAAGTAGTCGCTACTGATCGAGAGCGTCTCGTTGATGTCCGCATAGATCGTGGTGTCCATCTGGGTGGCGTCGAAGTGGCAGTTGCGGAACGTCAGGTGGTGGCTCGCCTCGTGAGCCGTCACCAGATAGCCACTGGTGGTCTTGGGCACGCTGTTGGTGAACTCGATGTCCTCGAAGAGGATGTTCGTCGCCGCGCCGTTGTAGCCGACGTACATCCCGTCGGTGTGGGCGGTGTCGTTGTCCGCGTCGATCTTCGGCCGGTCGCCGGTGCCGTAGGCGCCGAAGGTGACGCCATCCATGGCCGAGGGGCGGAAGCAGTCACCGTAGTCGGAGCGCTTCCAGGTCTCACCGCGCTTGAAGAGAATGCGATCCCCGCTCTGGAAGGCGGCGCCGTTCGTCCCCTGAAAGGCCTCCCAGGTCTTCCACGGGGTGGTCTGATTCTGCGCCTCGACAAAGGTGTGGACGTCATCCCCGCCCGTGAAGTCGACGTAATAGGTTTCGCCCCACGCGGTGGAGGCCATCGTCGTGAGGGCGAGCGGAACGACGGCGAGCAACCGTCGCTGTAGGGTGGTGAGCATCGGAGGCTTGTCCTCTTGGCAGGCTGGAGTCGTCGGGACCCTGGTGCTGTGCGCGCGACCAACCAGCCGCGACAAACCGCCGGTGACTGGTCGATCAACTGGGCATCCTGTGATCGTGGTGGGAGAGTATCAGAAGTCGCCATGGCCGACGCCCAGCGGCTCAGGCCAGCTCGACTTCAACGCTATCTGATTGGATGCCTCCGTTCGGCACCTCAGCCTCGACCGTGATCACGCACGAGTCTTGGTCGGGGCTATCGAACTCGGCCATGAAGTAGTCGGTGACCTTGGTCATCGGTTGCCAGGCTTGACCGTCAATCCGGTAGCGAACGTCGATGGTCGAGCTCGGTGCGAAGACACCCGCATGAAGGACATTTCCCGAGGAGTTTCTCGGCAGCGGCTGCGCCCATGGGTTCGGGTCGTCGCTCGTGAGACTCTTGCCCAGGTTCAGGTTCGCCGGTTTGGTGATCATCACCAAGGGCCAGTCCACCGTGAGACTTTGCGCATCGCCGGAGTGAAAGACAGCCTTGGCCACCGGCCCGTCGTCGATGGCGAAGATATTGAACCCCGGAATATCCGCGCCAGGCATGCTCTCGCTTGGATTGCCCAGGCTCGGGGCCTGGGCCATGAGAGTTTTGCCCTCCCAGTTGGTGTAGTGCATGTGAAGGTGACCGTGCAGATAGGCCGCGGCAGCGGTGTGATCTAGCAGGGTCCTCAGGTGCACGTCTGTCCCGAGCAGTCCGAGGCCGAGGGGCGAGCTTGGTGGATGGTGTCCCAATACGATGGTGGCATGGACCGGCTCGAGGTCCTGGTCAATTTGCGCAATGAGCTCATCCACCTGCGATTGCTGCAAGTAGCCGGTCGAGTCTTGGAGTACATTCCCCGCGCTACAGGTGTTCAGGGCGACAATGCGAATTCGCCGGCCCTGATGCACCCTGTGGTAGAGCCCGTACTTTCCGTGGCCATTGCTCCCGGCGAGCGTATAGACGAGATAGTTGCTCAAATTGCCATTGAGCAGCGCATCGTGATTGCCGGGGGTCTCTATGAAGTCCTCGGCGTTCAAGCCGGCCCCAACAATGGCGTTCTGGTAATCCGCCCAGTCCGCGAGATCGTTGCCGACCTCGACGAGGTCACCGGTGGCAAGCACAGGAATCGAGGGAAACGTCGGCAAGATGGTGTCGAGCCCGAATTGCAGCGCCGGCAGGGCGAGCGATCCAGACCCGATGTGAATATCAGAAAAGTGCACGAAGAAGATGGGGCCGAGGTGCTCGGCCACGGCGGCGTCAGCTTCCTTGATGGTGGCCGGATGGCCATAAGACGAGAGCGCTGGACCGGCGTCGGTGCCCGCGTCTGGCAAGGGGGGATCACCGGCGTCGCCAGTGGGGGGCGAGAGCAGAGAACCGTCCGAACAAGCGACGACCGTCCCCGCCATCGCACCACCGGTCAGCTTGAGCAGATCCCGCCGCGATAGATTCGCCCAAGGGGCTCTCTTGCTCTTCTTCTCGGACATCGATCGAAAATCGTAACGTGCTGGACAAAGCCTGTCCATCCAGCGCCAGCAGAGCGGCTAGCTAATTGGCGGTTCGAAACCCCTGTTTCTTCGCGAGAGCGATTATGGGGTGGGGCCCCGTCGCCGAAGGCGATGGGGCGGGGTTTTTTCAAAAACCCCGAGAAAAAAGCGCTAGTCGGCCAACAGAAGGCGCTCGCGAAGGGCTCGCGCGCCCTTCGCCCCGCCAGGGGCGCGCGAGACCGCAGCACGTGCAGGGGTGACGCGCGAAGCGCGTCGGGACCCGAAACCGTGAGCGAAGCGAGCGATCGGGCCGAAAACTAGCTAAGGGGCCGAGGTCTCGCCGAGGGGCGCCGCGGCTTGGGGCTGGCGTGGGTGACCAGCTCGAGGAACAGCTCGATCAACCCGGGGTGCTCGCGCACCAGGTGAGCCACCACGAAACGAACGTCGATGTAGTCGGACCGAATGAGCGCGACGATGTCCTCCCAGTGTTTGCGCTGACCCCGCATCGACGCGAGCTTCATCACCACCAAGTACTCGGGAGCCGGGACTCGTACTTTGCGGGCGAATAGCTGGACCCGCACGCTCGACTGGAGGGCCTCGAGATCGCTCTGCTCGCGGGCCGCACGCACATGAACCTCGGCGCCGCTACGGCGATCGCGCAACACCCGAACACCGCCAACGCGGGTCCGACAACGCTCGAAATGTTCGTCAGCCACGGCCAAGACGCGATCCACATCGTCCTCGGCCACCATCAAATCGAGATCATTGGTGGTTCGGGTCGGCACGTAGGCGCGCACCGCCTGGGCGCCGATCACCACGTAGCGAATGCGACGCTGGGTCAGCGCATCGATGATGCGACGATACCCATTGGAAAAGCGCCGTTTCTGCGCCGGATCTGTTTTCTTAGCGGTCCGCTTCTTCCCTTTGTTTGGCATGATGGATCCTCGGACACAGCATACCAGCGCTGAACCGAAGCCGCACCAACGACCCCGGTCAACCTTCGCTCGCCGCGGCCGGCACGTCATCCTTGGTCATGGCCTTGCGCACTAACATCGCGATGATCACGAACAGGGCCAATAGGGACAACAGGTCGATGGCAAAGGACGGCACACCCAGCTTGGCGAGATTGATGAAGGGCATGTCCAGCTTGGCCATGACCAGCAGCGCGATCAGAATGCCCATGATCGCTTCGCCCGCCACCAGACCAGATGAGAACAACAGGCCACGGTGGATGACCGACTGGCGCTCGGGCTCCGAGTCACCGCGGGCCACGCTGCGCTTCTCGACGACCTTGTAGACCATGCCCCCGATGAGAATGGGGAAGGTCACCGTCCAGGGCAGATACATTCCAACGGCCAAAGGCATGGCATGGAGCCTGAACTTGGCTTTCCGCGGCTCGAGATAGAAGCGGTCGATGAGGATCGCCACCACGCCGATCACCGCGCCCCAGCCAACCAGATCCCAGGGAATGTCCTTGCCTGACCCGAAGATGCCCCCCACCAGCTTCTCGAACATTACGCCTTGGGGTGCCTTCAACGCTTGCACGCCTTCGCGAGCCGGCGTGCCAATGCCATAGGCGTCGTTGAGTAGCTGCATCACCGGAGCGATGATGAAGGCTGGCAGCAGGGCACCGATCACCTCACCGATCTGCAGCCGTCGCGGTGTCGCCCCGAGGATCTGGCCGATCTTCAGGTCTTGGCAGATGTCGCCGGCGGTGCAGGCTGCACAGCACACCACCCCGGCCACGCCGAGAGTGGCGAGCATGCCGGCCGTGCCCGTGTAGCCGAGCATGAGCAAGAGCCCTGCCGTGAGCAGGACGGTGCAGATCGTCATGCCCGACACGGGACTGTTCGACGAGCCGACCAGCCCGACGATGTAGCTCGCCACGGCGACGAAGAAGAACGCGAGGATGAACATGGCCACGGTGGTGATCGCCGTGGTGACCACGCTCCCGGTCATGATGAAGTAGACGGTACCGCTCAGCACCACACATAGGCCCATCAAGCCGAACAAGGCCCGACCGCTAATGCCCTGCTCGGTGCGGGGCAATGACGCGGTATCCTCCAAGCCCCGCAGCCCGTTGACGGCCGTGCGCAGCGCGGCGCCCATACTGCCGGCGATCTTGATGATCGAATAGATGCCGGCCACCACCATGGCACCAATACCCAGGAAGCGGATCTTGGCATCCCAGACCCCCATCAACACCTCAGTCGCGGGTTGGGTCCCGAAATCGACCCCCCAAGCGAGCAAGGGGATCGCCCCGACGAAGGAAATGGCGCCACCCACGAAGACCAAGAGAGACACCTCCCAGCCGACGATGAAGCCGACGGCCATCAGCATGGGCGAAATATCGGTGCCAATGTAGAAGCCCGACCGGCTGACGCGCCAACCCCACTCGACCGAGCCCTTGAACAGGCCCACCACGGTGATCAAGGCTTTGAACAGGGCGCCAATGCCCAGGGCCCAGAAGATCCCCAGCATCTGGGCGCCGCCCCGATCCCCGGCTTTCAGCACCTCGGCGCAGGCCACGCCCTCAGGGAAACGCAGCTCCTTCTGCTCGATGATCATGGGCTTGCGCAACGGGATCATCATGACCACGCCCATCACGCCGCCTGCCATGGCAATGAGCGTCGTCTCCCAGTAGTTGAACTCGGTCCAGATCCCGAGCAACACCAGTGCCGGAACGGTGAAGATGATCCCTGCCGCCAGGCTCTCGCCCGAGCTAGCAATGGTGTGCACGATGTTATTCTCGAGAATCGTGCCGCGGCGCAACAGACCCCGCAGCACGCCCATCGAGATGACCGAAGCGGGGATCGCCGCGCTCACCGTCATGCCCGCATAGAGACCTACGTAGACGTTGGCCGCGCACATGATGAGGCTCAACAAGATGCCCAGGCCCACCGCCAAGAGCGTGAGCTCGGGCAGCGACTTGGACGCCGGAATATAGGGCTTGATCTCGGTTGTCATGGGACCTCCCGCTCAGCAGCGGGTCCAGTCTGCCAGATGCCGAGCGTGAGGTCTGCCTGTTCGACCCTCAGGGGCGGCCCAGCGAGCTGGCACCAGGCGCTGGGGTCGGCTTGATGGCCGCCATCTGCTTGGCATATTGCTCCGCCTTGGCGGCGTAGGAGGGCTTGCCGAGCTTGCGATAGCCCTCGGCCATCATCCGGTAGATGGCCGCGGCGTCCTTCGGTTCCGGTCGGGCGATGATGGCGCTGTTCAGCTCACGAATGGCCGAGATCTGCTTGCCGGTCCGCGCCAAGGCGTGGGCGTAGTCCCAGTGGATCTTCGGGTTGGCGACGTCGACGTAGATGGCCGAGCTACCGACAGCCGAGGCTTCTTTCCAATAACCCCGTTTCACGAGCAATCCCAGTAGCCTCCCGAAGACGCGACGGTCGTGCTGCTCGAGCTTGGCCAGCTGACGAAGGGCGCCTAGCTGCCCGTTTTCGTCCTTGTCCTTCTTGGCCATGTCGTAGAGCGCTTGCAGCGGTTCGGCCTGGGTCGGGTCGTAGCGGTGAGCCGTCCGCAGGGACTTGCCCATCTCCTCCTTGTCGTCCTGAATCTCGGCGATGTCGGCAGCCTTCATGCTCACGGCGTAGCCGTCATTGCCGTTCTTGATCAATTCGGCCAGCAGCGTCTTGGCTTTGTCGAGGTCCTTGTTGGCCATGGCGAGACGCACTTGGAGAAACTGCGCATCAGGCTCTTTGGGATCGATCCGCAGCGCCAGCTTGAGCGTCGACTCTGCCTCCTGGGTCTTGCCCTCTCGCAACATCGCCAGCGCCAGCTTCACGTGCTTCTTGGCGCTCTTGGGATCCGCCGCCAGGGCCGTGCGGGCCTCCTCCACTGATTTGGGCACCCGCAAGTCCGGTACGAACTGCTTTCGGTAACGACTGAGACGGGGCTCGAGCCATTTTCGGAACCGGGCGTCGAGCTCATCGGCATCAATGCCCAGGACTTGCTGGACAATCTCTGGCGTTTGCTTGCCCTGCGCCCAGAGGGGCATGTGGGCCACCACCTTGTCGATACCAAATTCTTCGGCCATGAAGACGGTAATCTGACTGGCCGCAAAATAGGCCATGGTGATGTCCTGAGGACTGTCGACGTGGGTGAAGGCCCGATTGAAGCTCGCCACTTTGGGGATCTTCCCGTCTCGCAAACCGTGAAACAGGGCCAGTTGTTCCTCCCGTTGCCACTCAGGTCGCTGAATGATCGTCTCGTATTCGGCCAGGCCCTCGGTGAACCAGCGGGGCACGCGGTTGTGGGACAGCTGGATGTGGAACACATGGGACAGCTCGTGCCACAGGATCATGCCCCAGTTGAACTTGCCAGCCGCTGGGCTCAAGGCGGCCAGGGTCTTGCCGAAACAGACGCCTTGGATGCCCACGTTGGGCAGTCCGCTGGTCCGCACGCTGAAGTGCTGGCTATCGGCGTAGAGCTCGATCCCCACCGGCAGCTGGGGGGTGAAACCGTAGCGCTTGACCATCACGCCCCAAGCCTGGTCGAGCATCTGGGGCACGTAGCGCTCCAAGATGCGTCGCTCGCCTTTTTGATAGCGAATGCGAAAGGGCGTTGCTTCGACGGTCACGTAGTCCTTCGCTATCGTGTCCTCGAAGAGGTTAAGGGTGTTGAAGACCCGCACGTTGTACTTGTCACGCCGCCAGGCCTTGCGAAGCTCATCGAGCCCCGTCTGGTCTTCCCCCGCCCGAATCAGGTTGAGCCCCAGGGCCGCATAGGCCTTGGAATCCATGGGATCGACCTTCACCGCCTTGCGCATCATGGCGACGATCTCGTCGTAGCGATGCTCCCATTCGGCGAACTCGCCGACGATTAGATAGAAGGTCGAGTACTGAGGGTTGAGGGCGAAGACCTTCTTCTTGGTGGCCTCGAAGCCAGTCTTGTCCTCGGCGAGAAAACGCGTCGCGGCCTCGATGGAGCGCAGCTCGAGATTGGAGCGATCGACCTTGAGCCCAGCTTTGGTGGCCGCCTCGGCAGCCTCTAAATCCATCACCCGTAAGGCCAGACCGGTGCGCACGAAATAGGCCTCGGCCAGCTTCGGATCGATCGCCAAGGCCTTGTCGATCAACTCCTCGGCAGCTCCGAAGTCCATCGCCTGCTCGAGCTTAACGCGGGCCATGGCCACCAACACCCGCGGATCCTTGGGCGCCAATTTGGCCGCCTCGCCGACCACCTGTGCCGCATGGCCTGGGTCGTACTTTTCGAGGAACAGATCGGCTCGCCACAACAAGGCGTCCACCCGCTTCTTGGCGCCAACCCGCTCGGCCTGATTGTAAGCGTCGTTGGCGTCACCATAAGCGCGCATCAGGTGAGCAGCGCGACCGACCATGGCCAGGCCCTCGGCGTCAGTGTCCTTGATCTCGTCGTTGTTGTAGGCCCGCACCAAGGTCATCAAGGGCTCGTCAGCATCGCGACGCTTGCCAGACCGGATCAGTAGCTCACCGAGCAACAATCGGGCGCGATGGGCGTTCGGGTCGTCCTTCACGCTCTCGAGGACCTTGATCGCCTGCCTGAGCTTACCCTGTCGGACGAGCGCCTCAGCCCACCAGGGGGCGAGCTTGGTCTTGACGTCACTGCCCAGTCGGGCCGCCTGCTTAGCAACCTTGACCGCGTCAGCGTAGCGGCCGGTCCACAGTTTGAGGCGAACCTCGAGCACCTGCGCCTCGCCGTTGCGCAACCCGTTCTTGACGGCCCCGAGCTCCTTCTCGGCCAGGGGGTAGTTGCTCAGGGCCAAGGCCCTGCGGGCACGCACCAGCGGGTCGTCCTGGGCGAAGGCGGACACCGATCCAAGACTGACGACCAGCGCCACGAGGGCGGCGAGCGACAGGGGGATCACGAAACGAGGACCTTGCATGACAACTCCGTGTGCAAAGCCTAGCCCCTGGTCCGGCCGCGGTCGACCGCAGCTCCTCGACACCTGGCGCACCCAGGCACCGAACAATGTCCTGTTCCTGCTCGGCACAGCCACGGCTTCGGGCTAATAGGCCCTATCTATGAGCAAGATGGTATCCCGAGCCGCCAAAGCGATGGTCCTGGTGCTCTCCTGCGGCCTGCTGAGCTGTGGCATGGTCGGCGGAGGCGCCCTCGGCCGAGTAGCCTGCCCCGCCCTGGGCCCGAACGTCAGCGCCCTGGACGCCGGCTTCGACGCCAACGCCACGGTCAACGCCAAGGTGCAGACCTTCGTGCAGGCCGCCAAAGACCTGGACGCCGTATCCGCTCAGATTGAGATGAAGGCCGCCCAGGCTTGTCGGCGCATGGGGATGGACTTGGGCCTCTCCCCAGCTCAGATGCAGCCACGAAAAGGCCCAGGCGGCGCCGCCGCTGGTGCCTGCGAACCGCTGGCGATGCGCATCGACGCCATCCTCCGCCAGGGGATCCGCATCACCGCCACGATCCAACCACCACGCTGTCAGGCGAACGCCCAGGCCCAGGCCCATTGCGCGGGCCGCTGCGACGTCAACCGCGACGCTGAGTGCCGCGCCAGCTGTGAGGCTCACGCAGAGGTCCATGCCAGCTGCCAGCCAGCGGTCGTCCAGGTGCAGGCCTCCCAGGGTGCCCAACAGGCCGCAGCGCTCGTGGCGACCCTCCAGGCTAACCTTCCCCTGCTAATCGAGGCACAGATCACCCTCGGCCAGCGCCTAATCCGCCACGCCCAAGTCATCGCCCAGGTCGGCGCCAACCTCCCCAAGATCGTCGGCAAAGCGGGCGCCCAGGCCCTGGCCTGTATCGGCGCAGCCGCTGACATCGCCGCCTCTGCCTCGATCCGCATCAACGTCAGCGTCAAAGCCAGCGCCAGCGTGTCAGGTCGAGCTGGGGCCCGTTGAGCCAGCCACAGTGAAGCAGACCAGCTCAGGCGGCCTGGGGCTCCCGCTCCTCCCCAGACTTGGGCTGAGAGCCTGTGCGGTCAGGCGCAGACTGCTGCCGATCTGGGCGCTGTCGAGGCGCCGCATGGTCCATCACTCGCATGGCCAGGGCCGCAGTGATCTCCATGGTCGATCGCACCGTCGGCACTCGCGGCGAGATGGCGATCACCCGCTCGTCTGGCTTGCGACCAGGGCTGATGCGACCGTGGGTGGAGAGAGCGGCAACGGCCTGGTCACAGGCTGAGCCGGCCACCACTCGCAGCAAGACCTCGGGCATCGCAACCCGAGCCCCCACACCGAGCGCATAAGTAACGCCGACCTCGATGGCCGTGAATCCTCGCAGCGGTATGCGAGGCACTACCATCAGGCGTAGCTCGTCGGGATCGACCTCCCCTTGGGGAATGCGTATTCGCGGCACCAGCCGGAGGTCGGCCATCCCTTTCTTCTTCCGCAACCGTCGTACCAGCTTGCGCAGGAAGCGCGCCGGCTCGACGGCCATGTCGGGCGGCAAGCTCTTCAACGTTCCAGTGCCAAAGATGGCCAAGAGCGCCACCGAGTCGAAACCCACCAGCAAGGCCTCGGTGAGCGAGCGAGTGGACACCCACCAGGTCGCCACGCCCACCGCAGAGAGCAACAGAAACAGCAGGACCTTGCCCGCTCGGGTCGACACGTCGAGCCAGGCTCCCCGCGGACGGGGCAGCCGACCGAGCGCCTCGCCCTCGGTCACTGACAGCCAGCGTCCAGGACCACGCATGGAGCCGGTCGGATTGAGGCGGGCCGCACCGTGAGCAGCGAGCAAACAGGCCAGCACCACCGCGCAGGCACCCCATACAGGCTGGTCGAAGAGCAGCTGCAGAGCCACGCCACCCACCAAGGCCCCAGCGGCGCCAAGCGCTCTAAGCGGTGTCGGGAGGCCAATCGCTGGCGGGAGCGTCGCGCTGGCCTGGGCCGCGTTGCGTTTCACCTCCCGAGCCTTCAGCCACACCAGCAACAGGTAGAACAGAAAGAGCCCACCACCGGCTGCAGCGAGCCATTTGGGCGGCCTACCCTTGACGGCAAAGACCGCACCCTGGGGCATTGGTGGCTCGGCAGACGCTGCCTCCTCAGGGGGCAACGGGTCGAGCGCTCGCTGGTCGACCCGGACGGCCCAGCTGATGGGTTCGGCCTTGGACACATAGGTCCGCAGCAGCTCTAATTCGTCGTGTTCGGTCCCCCGACGCACCTCAGACAGAAAGCTCGCCGATAACGAGCGGTCGTCCTCAGGAACCGTCTCTTGCACCGCTCGGGGCGGCGTTGGCGCCGCAGGCAGCTGGAAGATGACCCGAGCGTTGTCGAAACCATCATCGAAGACCGGGCCATCCCATTGGACCCGGACCATCGCCCCATCCCGGACGATCGCGCCACGGGCCCGCAGGTCAGTACGGTACCGGAGCACGAATAGATAGGTCCCCCGGCGCAGGCCCTTGCGGTCGTCGACCTTGATCTTCAGCACCGCGAGCGGTTGCCCGCTCTCGCCCTTGCGAGGCTTGGGGTACTCAAGCTCCAGCGACAGCGGGATCGCCGAGTCGAGGGAGCCTGCGGCGCCCGACCGCACGGGCACTACATAGCTGTTGGGTAGCGGCGAAGCATCACGGTCGATCCCACGCAGCTCGTAGGTCTTCAACCTCACGCTACCGTTGGTCTTGAGGATCATCCGATGCTCGACGACGGCCTTGCCGGATCGGTCGATCTGGACTCGAGCCTCATCACCGAGCACGTGATTCTCGATCCACCAGGCGTGAGCGGGGCGTACTGCCACTAGGAGCACGAGGGCGACGCACGACAGCAGCGCCACGACGCGGTGGATCATCACCAATCGGTCCCACGATTGGTGTCAGGGGGCCAAGTTCACACCGGCGCGCCGACGACTCAGGACCAGCTTTGCCCGGTCGGGCGCTGAGCGCCGTCACCCGTGATAGGATGGGTCTGTGGGACTACGACTCAGAACAACTTCGTGGGCAACAACAGTGGTGGGGCCAACCACACTGTTTACCTTTGCATCCAGTGCCGCCCTGGTCCTGGGATGCACGTCCATCGCCGGCGTGGATGGGGACTACTCGGTCGGTGACACGAGCACTGGCACCAGCACCAGCACCAGCACCAGCACCAGCGGTGGTGGCGGTGGTAGCGGCGGCGCCGGAGGCTCGACGACCAGCGGCGAGGGGGGCTCAGGTGGATCGGAACCGCCTTGTGTGGGCGATGATTTCGAGTGCTTGGACGACGGCACAGCCCAGCAATGCGTCAACGGTAGCTGGGAGACGCTAGGGGCTTGCCCACTCGGATGTGACGAGAACCTCGGCATCTGCCAGGTGCCGAGCAACGTCGAGCCCGATGCCCTGGGTGCAGGCACCGACAGTGTCGCGGTCACCCCTGGCGGACCGGGTCTGACCTTCAACACCGACACCGGCGAGATCACCATGGGCATGACCGTGGTTCGTCCGGCAGGCGTTGGACTGGACCCGAACAGCGGAATTGCCTTCGCCTCAACGCCCCAAGGCTCGGGCGAGCCCGCTCTGGGCGTGTTCTCGATGACCGACTTGACGGTGCCGGACGGCGCTGTTCTGAGTGGCGTAGGAAAGGGCGCGCTGGTGCTGCTCGTGGATGGCACCGCACAGATCGACGGCCTCGTGACGGTCGCAGCGGCGGACGCCAATCCGGGCCCTGGCGGTTTCCCAGGCGGAGCGCCGGGAACGGTCGGCGGCGGCCCCTGCCCAGGGCAACCTGGTGATGGCGCCGCCGTTGGGCATTACTGCACCTCCGGTAGCGGTGGGGCAGGCTACGGTGGCCTGGGAGGGCCGGGGGGCGCCTGTACCTGCGCGTCTCCGGACAACTATGCCGCTGGTCTGGGCGGCCCGATCTGTGGCGTGGCTGAGCTGATCCCACTGTTGGGCGGCAGCGGCGGCTCAGGGGGCAGCATTGCTGCCGGTGGCCCGAGCAACCCAGGGCCTGGCGGCTCTGGCGGCGGTGCCCTGCAAATCACCGCAGCCGGCGCCATCCTCGTCAGCGCAACTGGGCGAATCGATGCCGGCGGCGAAGGCGGCAAACTGACCACCAGTGCAGGCGGCTCTGGCGGCGGTGCAGGGGGAGCGCTGCTCCTCGAAGCCCCGGCGGTCACCATCTCAGTAGGCGCCGTCTTGGCAGCCAACGGGGGAGGTGGCGGCGGCGGGGACTGTACCTGAACGAACGCTGATGCTGGCCAGGCTGGCCAGCCAGGACTATTGAGCGATCAGCCCGCTCTCGGTGGTGCCGCCCCAGGCGCAGCAGCCAGCCGCGGTGGCAACGGCGGTGCTGCAGATCTGACTGATGGGGAAACTGCCCCGAATCAGGATGATGCCGGTGGCGGTGGTGGCGCTGTCGGTCGCATTCGAATCAATGCCGACTCGGCGCCGACCGTCGATGGGCTGGCAAGCCCGGCCCAATCCACCAGCGCCTTCAGCACCGGATCGCTGCCGATCGTAGCGGGCTGAGGCACCGACCAGCGGCCTGACGGCCGAGCTACCGCAGAGGGATGGAGCCGTTCTGGCGCTTCATCCCGCTGTGTCCTGAAAGGGCTGTTCCCGAAAGGGCTGTTCCTCCTGAATGGCTTGTTCCGGAATGAAGAGTCGTATCAGCGGCTTGGCCGTTTGGGTCCACAGCTTGTCCACAGGCCGTGGCCCCTCAGTCGCGCGAGAGGGATGTAATCATGTCACTTTTTGCGCAACTGGGACGGTGGATGTGTCGATATGTAAGCAAAGGCGCACAACCTCACCCCAGGGCGCTGAGCCACCAGTAGTGGGATGCCCCGTTGGGTCCCCAGGTGTGCTGGGCCTGGCCGTCTGCGCTGCTGCTGCGTCGCAACCAACCGTTGCGCCTGTCCTTACAACGACAAACTGAGAGGGATCGAAATGACCCACACCACCACCACCACGAGCGCGGAAGCAACCACCCAGACCCCTGCCACTTCCGGCAGCAAAGGTCGCACCGAGGAAGAGTTGCTCCGCCTGGCGCTACCGATCATCCAGCGGGGGGCACAGCGCATGTGGCGCCGCCTCGGCCACCGCATCGAGCTCGACGAGCTGGTGTCCCTCGGGCTCTCGGTGGCGCTTCAGGCGGCACGTCGCTACGACCCAAGCAAGGCACGCTTCCCGCCCTATCTCATCCAGCGCTTCAACTGGTCGTTGATGAGCGAGCTGAGGAAACACGCGCGGCGACGGCTCGATGCGAGCCGCGGCATCCCGAGCTGTGCATCCCAGCGCTATGCGGACAGCCAACCCCGTGCGGTTCGCTGTGTAAGTGGCGGCGAACACTCTCGTAGCACCTCCCTGTTCGAACGCTGCGGTGGCGAAGCGACCGCAGGTCTCGTCTGCGCAGCAGGCGATGTCGCCAACCTCGCCATGTGCAACGGCGACAATCCAGAGCAGGCGGCGGTGAGGCACCGCCGGGCAGCGAGTGTGCGAACCGCTCTCGCCGAGCTACCGACCCGGGCCCGAACGCTGCTCGAGCGGCACTATTTCGGCGGTGAGCGCTTCGACGAGGTGGCGGCGGACATGGGCATCAGCAAATACGCCGCCAGCCGGCTACACAAGTCGGCGGTCCGAGCCATGGGCAAGCAGCTGCGAGAGCAAGGCTTGGCCGATGACTAGAAGGCTGGTGTCAAACGCTTGTAGGGCCGGGGTTTTCCCCCGCCCGGCACCCATCGATCGCGCAGCTGCGGGCGGGGATGAACCCCGAAAGATCCCCTCATGCCTACAGCGGTCGGGCGCGGGGCGGAACGAACCCAGGGCGAACGAATCATTCCACCCCAGTTCGTTCCGTGCGGCGACAGTCAAGTGCCCGTTTGCTGGTCGAGCGTCGACACAATGGACCGCTTTTCGCCCAATTTACGGAACGAACCCAGGGGGAACGATTCATTCCACCCCAGTTCGTTCCGGCATGAGCTGGAGACGGCAACTCTTCGTGCGCGCGAGTCCATGCGAAGCGTATTCCGGCGGCGGCGCTGGGCGGCGTGCTGCTATCGGCCACCGCAGGAACACGGTGGGCGGTGGCTTTGTGGAGAGCCACTTCGCGCCTCACCACAAGACCACCGCCCCGACGACGACGACGTCAGATGGAGAAGATCAGAAAAAGAAAACAAGAAATCGTCGTCGAAATCACTGTGGGCAGGTGCGCAACTGGTGGTCAAGCCCCAACCGAACATCATCATGTCTT
>JAUVCD010000078.1 GCA_030590865.1 Myxococcales bacterium
CGGCAGGGGAGCTTTGGGGAGCGTGACGTGGTTTTCACCAGTCGCACCAAGAAGGACGTAGAGCTGTTGGCGGCCGAGGATCCGGCCAACAACCTGAGCGTTCAGATCACCCAGGCGAAGGGCAAGACGGCCAAGATCCACGTCAAGGTCGGCAATGCTCAGGGCGCCTCGGCGAAACAGGTGCGAGGTCACTTGGTGATCAAGACAACCGATCCGGTCGAGCCGGAGCTCAAGATCGCCTACGGGATTTACTTCCAGAAGGGGCGGATAGACCGCTCGCCGACCGCCATGCCGACTCGCCGGCTGCCCAAGCGGCCGGGCATCGACGTCCGGAACCTCAAGCCGCCTGGGCAGCCCAAGTAGCCAGGCGCGGGATCGTCATACCCGGGTGAGCTCGGTTTGGCGGCGTTGCACGCTCGCTGCCAAGGCCTGGTTGCCCATTGCGCCATCTCGGAGACGCTCAAGCTGGGCGGTCAGGACGGTCGGTCCCTGGGCCAGATGCTGGCCTTTGATGACGCCTCGGCCCTGGATGCCGACGGCGGCGAACCACCGCTCTGCGCTGCGCCGCAGGACGGCGATGGGAAGGGGTGCTGAGCGGGCCGTGCCGGGCGTTACTCGCGGGACGCCGCGACGGATGGGCTGGGCGTCTCCAGCGAGTCGGAGCCCGAGTTGCTCGACCATGACACCCTGAGGATCGGGACAATAGGCCAAGGCGGCCACCAGACCCCGCGCGTCGGCGGCCACGATCACTTCAGCCTGCCGAGGGTTGATTGGCTCGTCGTCATCCTCCGCCGTTTGCCAGGGCAGGCAGCCGATTTCGAGCTCCTCGTCGAGAGCCTGGAAGCTCGTCTGTCCGTCGCCGGGCATCACGTCCGACAGGTCGGTCTTGGTGAGCAGCCCGTCGGCGGCTCGACCGGCGGCGGTGAGCAGGGCTCGAGAGACCTTGTCACTTCCAAGCAGTCGGGCGCCCTGCGCTCCAAAGGCCAGCAGTACGTCGGCCCGACGCTCCGCTCCCCGCTGCTGGGCAAGGGTCGCGGCCGGTCGCACTAGTGCGCTCAGTGGGCGGTTTGCGCCGTGGGCATGGAGCACCGCGAGGGCTGCGAGCGATCGTGGCGTGGCGGCGTGAGCGGCGGCTGGCACGGCCTCGTTGGGCAGCCAACCCCGAGGTCTCGGGCTGCCCTTGCCAGGCTGGCAACAGCGCCCGTCGACCCAGTGATTCCCCACCCCCACGCCGGTCACCAGTGCAGCCATGGGGGACAGGAGCACATCATCCTGGGCACCGGCTGCGGCTAGAAAGCCGGCGATGACTCCGTCGATGCCAGTGCCGCCAGCGAGCACCGCTTCAGCGGCAGCTCGCTCCGCGACCGGGTCGCTCGATGCCGCCTTCGACGCTGGCATCAGTCCTCCTCGTCGTCGGCGAGTGGCGGCAGTGGCCCACCAGGCCGGAACAGCGAGGGCACAGCCCGCCGCATCCCCTCCTCCGACAGGGTGGCCTGCAACCCGCTCTTGACCTTGGCGGCGACGTGAGCGTCCACCACGACATAGGCGTCCCGACGTCCGGCGAGCCGCTCGGCAGCTCGCGCGATTCGATCTGCCCCCAGCCGGCTGGCTTGGCCAAAAGCGTGAATCCTCGTGTAGACGATTGGGCCTGGCGGTAGTGGCTCTTGGGCTGCGTCGAAAATGGGTAGCCAGCCGCCACGGCTGGCGGTCTCCATGACGTCCTCAGGCTCCCAGATGCCGCCGGCGTGCCAGGCGAGCAGCTGTCCATTTTTTGGCAATCGTTCCGCCAGCGCGGTGATCTGGTCGCGGTTCTTGGCGGTAGGCCGGACCGACGGTGGAGTGGCTAGGACGATGCAGCTGGCCTGCAGCACCCGGGCTGACTCGATGGTTTGGTGCAGGGCCTGGTCGATGGCATTGCCTGGTGCCAGCTCGGCCACCACTTTGGGTAAGACGATGCTGAAGGCAAAGGCTGGCGGCACCTTGCTCCGCCAGGATGCCAGCTTCTTCGGGCCCGGAAGCGATGTGTCGACAGGTCGCAGCTCGACCATGTCGAAGCGCTGGGCGTATTTCTCGAGCTTGCCCCTGAATCCGGGCTGTCCCACCAGTAAGCGAGCCATATTGTCACCTCTCGTCGAGCCGGTCGCCCGCCAAGCGGAACGGGGCGCAGCGGCGACGTGCCGCGCGCACTGGCGTCTCTCATAGTGGATGCCAGCCCGATCGCCAAGCGCTGCGTGGTCATTGGCGGACTGCGGGGCTGGTCGATGGGACCGCCAGCCGTCTCCCGACCGGTCCTCAGGCTCCCGGCCGCGGCGGGGTGCGGAAGCTGGAGCCTTGAACCCGCGGTTGGGCGAGTATGATGGCCGCCGCGGTCAGCCAGGCGGCGCTGCGCGCCACGATCGGCGCGCCTGCCGCTGGCACCAGGGAAGCCATGGTGATGAGTAGAACGAAGCTGACGGGATGGGCGACGCTGGTGGCGGCTGGCGTGGCTCTGGCGTTCTCGGGGTGCGGATCGGCTGCGGTGCCGAGGCCGCCAGCCGTCGGGGCCAGGGACCCACAGACCGCTGCCCTCGATCTGGCCTGTGCCGAAGGAAAAGTGGCGGCTTGCTACGATGCCGGGCAGCGCTACGCCGCCGAGGATTCGACCCCCGAGGGGCGTCGTCGAATGGTGGCCACCTATTATCGCGCCTGCCGGGCGGGTCACCTCGAGGCCTGTCAGCGGCTTGCCGAGGCCTATCTGGATGGGACCGCCGGGCCCCCGCATCGGCGGCGGCTCACCGGAGTGTTCTCCCATGTGTGCGGAACGGATCGTCCTTCGGATCCCGAAGCCTGTATGGCTGCAGCGCTGATGGGGCGTGCTTGTGGTGGTGGCGCGGCCAAGGCTTGCGGTGCGCTGGGACGGGTCATCGAGTCCGGACGGCTCGGCCAGCGTCCCATCGCGCAGGTGCTGTTGTTGTTGGATCGAGCCTGTCAGGGGGGCGATGGGCCAAGCTGCCTGGATCTGGGCTTGCGCTACCGCGATGGCGCAGGCGGTGCTTCGCGAGATGCCGGCCAAGCGCTGCGACTGCTGGAGGCAGCTTGCCGCCTGGACGGCGTCGCCTGCGCACCACTCGGCGATTTGGTGGCCCGAGGACAAGGGACGGATCCCGATTTGGCTCGGGCGGCAGCGCTGGCCCAGCAAGGGTGCGATGCGGGTGCCGGCCGTGGGTGCGCGGCTCTCGGGCGGGCCGAGCAATGGGGGCGCGGGCTGGGCGCCGACGGCAGCCAAGCCCTGGCTCACTTCAAGCGGGGGTGTGAGCTCGGTGACGCTAGCGCCTGCGTGGCGGCCGGTCGGGCCACCGAAAAGGGCGTCGGCACCAAGGCAGAGCCCGCTGACGCCTATGACCTCTACCGGCGGGCTGTCGAGCTCAACCGTGAGGCATGCGAACAGGACGAGGACCACAGAGCGTGCAGCGCCCTTGGCGGCCTGCTGCGGGAAGGGCGAGGCACGGCGGAGGACCCCACCCGTGGTCTCGCGCTGCAACAGGCTGCTTGCCGGGCAGGCCACGCAACAGGGTGTATCGCCTGGGCGAGTCGGGGAAGAAAACTGGTGCTCGGTGGTGCCGACTTGGGCATGGCTGATGTGCTCGTAGAGGCCTGCGCCAAAGGTGACGGGCTCGCCTGTCTGATGCTCGGTCGCATCGGATCGCTGCCGTTCTTGCAGGCCGGCAAGGAGGCGCCGGCCATCGATGCCTTTGCGCGAGGCTGCGATGCCGGCAACGGGGCTTGCTGTAATGCACTGGGCATCAGGACCTTCCCCCTCGAGCAAGATGGTCGCCGTGCGCTGCAGCGGGCCTGCAAGCTAGGGGACGCCCCTGGCTGCTATCATCTCGGGATCGTGGTCGCTCAGCCAGGGGATGGCCAGGACACGGCCCGGGCGACAGGGCTCTTCACCCAAGCCTGCGCCTGGCGCTTCGGGCCTGCTTGCGGCCGCCAAGGGGTGAGGTTGAGCCGCGGAGAAGAGCTGCCCCTGGATCTCGACGAGGCGCAGAAGTTCTGGCGACGGGGTTGCCAGCTCGGCGATGGCTTCTCATGCTTCAAGCTGGGGAGCTTGCTTCAGGATGGCCGAGCCGTGAGCGCCGATCCTGCTCAGGGGCAGCGGCACCTCGAGCAGGCCTGTCGTCTTGGCGAGCAACAGGCCTGTACTCGACTGGGTCACCGTCTACTCGCCGGTCGCGGGGTCACCAAAGATATCGTGGAAGGGTCCGGGATGCTCCACCGTGCCTGTCGGGCCGGTTACGGGCGCGCCTGTGCCGATCTCGCTGCGATCTTGCGCTATGGCCGTGGTGTTCCCGTCGATGAGCCGCGGGCGCGGAAGCTGTTGCGTCAGGCGGTGCCTGACGCGCTCGAGGCCTGCGAGGCATCCTTGGCCCTATGCTACGACAAGCAGCCGCTCGTCGACGTGGTTCGCGGCTGGGGTCGCTGGGCCGGCGCGCCAGCCCAGCTGGTGGTCCAGCATCCATCTTGTGATGACCGGCTCGAGCGCGCCTGTCGCGACGCCGGTGAGGCGCTGGCGGCTCGCTGCGACATGACTGGACTGGGCTGTTTCGCCGGTGCGCGCCTGCGGCGGCGACTGGCCGCGGTCGGTCTCGAAGGCGGCACCCAGGGGGCAGAGAGGTTAGAGAAGGCAGGTTTCGCGGCTGCCACGAAGGCCTGTCTGCAGAAGGACGCGGCTGGGTGCAGGCGTCTCTCCCGGGCCTATGACAAGGGGCTCGGCACTCGGCAAAGTCCGTTGCTGGCCGATCACTACCGGTCCCGGGCCTGCCAGCTCGAACCCAAGACCTGTGGGAAATAGCGCCGCGCGGCGGGCTAGCCAAGCTGGCCGGTAGGTCATCACGGTGGGCTGTGCTCGACCGTCAGCGGCCGGGCAGTGCCGCTCTGGTCGAGCACGAAAGCGTAGGTCGCAGGCTCTTGTGTGCTGGCGTCCGTCTCGACCAAGAGCAAGGCTCTCTGGCCCTGGACCAGGAGCGCCGAGCCAGCCTGTTCCCACGCATAACCAAGGTGCTCGGCGTCATCGAAGAGGACCTGAGCCCGAGCCTCGGCCAGCCCATTGGGCGGGCCCCCGCGACTGCGTGTGTCTCCCAACGGGCTGCGCCAGAGCACGACCATCGCCTCGCCCAGGTTGCCGATGACGTAGCGACTGGCCCGCGACCAGCGGGACAAAGAGACGATGGCCTGGCTGCTCTGGCAGCCTGAATGAGTGCAGCTCGAGCGGGCCGCCAGGTAGCTGCCCGCGACAGGTCGGGAGCCTGGCTGCGGAGTGCTCGTCGGTGTCGCTTGCTCGCTGCGAGCCTCGATCCAGCTGAGGCTGGCCATGTCATCGTGGCAGGTGAAGCCGAACCAGGGTGTTGGGACCTGAGTTCGATGCACCGGCGACCAGCCACTCTTGCTCCGCAAAGTCACGGCCACCGCGGTGTCGTATCCCTTGGACTCGCCTCGCAGCAGGACCGCAAGGGTTGGTCCAAGGTGGCAGGTTTCGAGCCGCGGCGGGCCTGCGAGCGGGCCTGTCGATCCCAGATCGATGGTCTGAGCGACCCAGGGTTGCCGGGCCAAGAGGCGGCGCGCGTGCAGTTGATAACTGCCTCCTGGTTCTGGCGTCAGCCACAAAATCGTGTCCCCCTCCAACCTGGGGCCGGCGGTGATGTCGGCGGGCAGCTGCATCGATGTCTGGGCGCTCTCGCCGTCGGCCTGCTGGCGAATTACCGCGGCGCTGTCTGTCTCGGCCCGGTGCACCAATGTCGTTACCGACCCGTCGGCCCAGACATAGCTGTCCAGGGAATCAGGCGGCAGCTCCCAGAGACGCTCGCCGCGGTCGGCGCGATACAGAACCCTGGTAGCGCCGCCGGGCTGGGGCGTGGTCGGCTCGGCGACCAGGTAGGTGGCCGCACCGCGCGCCTGATCGGGCAATTGCAGTGGCTTGGCCACCGGCACCGACTGGGCTGCGCGGAAGCAGTGTGCGGAGGCCTCGTCCAGCCGGATGTCACAAAGCGTGACGCGCTTGGCACGTTCGTGGAACGCCAGCCTCAGCCCCGCCGGATCGATGGTGGCGGTCAGTCGCTGGTCGTAGCGACCTTTCACCAAGGGGGTCATCAAGGGGGGGCTCGGCAGCGCTGCAGGGGGGGGAGGAGGGGGCGCCACTGGGAGCGCTTCGGCGTGGAGATCCAACCTTGTTGCGTGGTCGAACAGGGAAGGTAAGAGCCCGGCGGGTGGCTGCCCGTTGCGCAGCGCAGCCCGCACCTGTTCGAGAAGCTGGCGGACCTGGGCGAGCTTCGCGCAGCGCTCGTCGCCCAGGCAGCAGCTCTCGCCGTCACACAGCTGGTCCTGACTCTGGTGAAGCGCATGAAGGGCCACCTGCAGCGCTGCGGCGCTCGCACCGCAGCGCGTGGGCCAGCTGTCGCCCTCCGCTGGTGGCTCGAGCGAAGCGGCGATGGTCCGGGCGCGCAGCCGCGCCTCGCTGCGGTCTGTGTCAGTCCCAAACAGACAGCCGGACAGCTGGGATAACGCCTCGGTAGCGTCGCGGCGAGCCCGCCAAGCCTTCAGCCGGGGACAGACCAGCCAAGGCATCGAGCCGATCACCAGCACGCTCAGCAGTGCGATCCAAGGACCGCGGCGGACCGCCAACCCCATGATGGTGTCACGATACGTTGGCCTGGGGCGGGGCAAAATGGTCGATTGCATGGAGGGGCGTCGACCCGCCAGCTGACCTGACCGTTGGCCGCGGCTCGGCTGTGGTTATAATGGCGCCCCATGGCCTTCGTGTCCCATTCCCACTTCCTCGCGGTGCGCGGCGCTCTGGCCGTGGTGCTGTTGTCGCTGCCCGTTGCGCTTCAAGCCTGCGAAGAGGACGAGACCTCTGGCGGGCGCAGCGGTACCTGTCCCAACGACGTGCCTGTCGACGGTACGAGCTGTTCGCCGAGCCAGCTCGGTCTCGAATGTAACTACCTCTACGTCGACGACGAGAAGCACTGCGAAATGCAGGTCCAGGCGATCTGCGCGGGCGGCACCGGTCAGTCCAGCTGGGCGGTGACCAGTGACTGTGGCTCGGGCCAGGGTGGTGCTGGCGGACAAGGCGGTGGCTCCGGAGCCGGCGGAAGTAGCAGCTCGAGCTCGACCAGCAGCGGCAGCGGCGGCAGCGCCGGTGCTGGCGGCCTCGGAGGGGGCGGTATGGGCGGCGGCGGTATGGGTGGCGGCGGTGGCGCCGGCGGCGCTGGTGGCGCCGGCGGGTCTGGGTGACGCGGGGCAGCTGGTGTCGCGAGCTTCTACTGCCAAGCTGAACCGGCGTGATGGCGCCGTCCTGGCCTTGTGTCGCTATCGGCTGAGCACTCGTTTCGGGGCGCGGCTGAGCTGGCTGGTAGGGATCGGGGCAGCGCTGTTGGTGTTTGGTGTCACGGTGCTGGGCGGTGAAGCCATGGCCAACCGCGAGCTTTTCATCGGATCGATGCGCTGGATCGCGTGGCTGGCAGCGACGCCCGTCGCACTGGCCGCTGCGGCGGCTCCCGCTGAGCGGGATCGCCGCGAGGGAGTGGACGTGCTGGCGGCCATCCATGGTGTGTCGCCAGTTCGCCTCGAGTTGGCTCGTGGCCTGGCCGCCATGGTCGCGATCGGTCTCCGCATTGGGCTTCCGTCGCTGTTGCTTTGCCTGTTGATGGCCACCGTGGGTCCAACTTGGCGGCACCTCCTGTTGGTGCCCGGGGTGGCGCTCTTTGCGGCCTGGGGGGGCGTCCTCATCGGTGGGATAGCGGCGGCCAGTGGACATTTTGGCGGCGCCAGTGGCCGCTCCTTGCTCGCCGCGGTGGTGCTGCTCCCCTGGTTGCTCTCCGAGCTGTGGGTGACCCCGGGGCTGTCGATCCCTGGGGGCATGGACATGATGCTGACCTTTCTCGTCGACATGAGCACCCAGGGCGTGAGGGGGCCATGATCGACGAGCGGCAAGCGGTGCTGCAGCTGGCCCGGGTGCATGGTCGCGACGCCCAGGGACCCTTGGGCAAGCCCTGGGGGCGTCTCCATGGTGTGACCCTCCTCATGTTCCCAGGCGTCCATGCTGTTTTGGGGGAGCCCAGTGATGGCACGGCAGCCTTCACCGAGCTGTGCGCTGGCCGCAGCCGGCCTCGTATTGGCGCCGTTTTGATTGACGGTCACGAGCCTCACCGCAGTCCTCGGCTGCGTCGGCGGATTGGCTCACTATTGTCGCGGCCCGAGCTGCCTGGGTCGGGTACGGTGACCGACGCCTTACAGTTAGTCGGCCGCTTGGCTGGTGCGGACCTGGAAGGCGACCTTGCCCAATTGGGGGCCGCAACGCTCGGCAAGCGGAAGCTGTCGTCATTGTCTCGGTCTGAAGCTCGTGCCGTCGAGCTCACCATTGCTCTGGCGACGCCGGCTCCGCTGGTCGTGGTGCTTCACGAACCCTTCACCGCTGTGGGTCCGATTGATGGCTCAGCGGTTCGACAGCGGGTCAGGGCCCTGGGCTCGGCAGGGGTCTGCGTGGTGATTGGAACCAACACGCCCAGGGATGTCGAGGGGCTCGCCGACCACCACCATCTGCTCGATCGCGGTCGGCTGGTGGGCAGCGATGCCGAGCTTGGTTGGCCAACCTCCGGTGGCGGCCAGATCCTGCTGTGGCTCGAGGGGCACGACGGAGAGGGGGCTCGCAGCCTGGCCAGCGCCCTGGGTCGTCGTCCAGAGCTTTGCGGCGTTGCTTGGGAGCAAGCGGGGCCTGACGCTGCGCCCTTGGTCGTGACCCGAGTGATCGATTGGGCACAAGGGGCCTTGGCGGTAGCCGAGACGGTGGCCGAGCAAGGGGTCCACATCACCGCCATGCACAGTGAGCCGCTCACCCTCGAGGCCTTGCACGGCGCGGCGCAGGTGCGCCGGGACGCTCGCCATGATGGGGTCCAGCCGCCGCTGGGCACGACCGAAGGGAGCAGCTGACTTGTCAGCTCGAGCCGCCACCGCTCTGTCCGGCACGACGGCCCTCCTGGCTGGAGCTCGCCTCGCCTTTGGCCGGCTGGTTGGGCGTTCTCTGGTGCTGGTCTCGTTGCTCGCGCTGGCGATCGCCGCCATGGTCGCGCTGGTCGAGCGGGGCTACGAGCCTGTTGGCGCAGGCACCCGCGTGCTGACCGTCGTCTTCGGTCTGGTCGTTCCACTGGCCAGCTTTGCGGTGCTGTCCATCGCCACCGGGCGAGCCCGGATCGGCGAGACCGTGTGGCCGCTGGCGCGCCATGGTCTTCGGAGTAGCCATCTGGCTCTCGGGTTATTACTCGGGGTGATGGCAGTGGCTGCCGGCCTCGCCGTGGTGACCGTCGAGCTCAGCCTGGTGCTCAGCCATGGCGTAGACGGTCATGGGGCCGGAGCCGCTGGGCTCGGCCGCGACGCGCTTACCTCCGGGTGGATCGCAGCGCTCGGCGGGGCGGCCTACGTGGCCTGGTTCGGGCTCGGCGCTGCCTTTTTTCGCTTCGGACGAGGTCGCTGGATCCCGCTGGTCGCGGACTTCGTCTTAGGCGCGGGTGCCGGCTACAGCGCTGCGGTCTGGCCCCGTGCCCAGCTCCGCAACCTGATCGGCGGCGACGCGGTGCTCGACCTCCCCCAGGCCACCAGCAGTGTGTGGCTAGCCGGTCTCATCGTCGTGGTGACGGTACTGGCGGCGTTGCGGGCTGGCGACTGACGGAGGCTCGGCGTGCTTGACGGCTGAGGGCGCCGCCACGACGGTGGGCTGATGTCGAAACGGGGCCTCGATCTGCAAGCCTCCACGGTCACCATCCGTACCCGCGCCACCGGGCTGCTGGCCCGCTTTGCTCACGATCTGGAGATCACCGCCGAGGGCTTCGAGGGTAGCGTCCAGATCGATGGTGACCGCTGGGTGACCGACCTTCAGTTTCCCGTGCGACGGCTGCGCACGATCGGCTCACTGCGGGACGGGCGAGTGGACTTTTCGGCCATCTCGGCCTCAGACCTTGCGGAGATTGAGCGCAAGATCCGCGACGAAGTGCTGCGCGGTCCGGAGGTCACGGTCCATGTCGAGGGCGCCGGCCCAAGCCGCGGGCAGCTGCGGGTCACAGCTCCTGAAGGTGAGCAACAGGTCAGCGTTCTGTTGTCGCTCAGCGAGCGCCCTGATGGGGGGCAGCTGGTCAACGGAAAGGTCGAGCTGTCGCTGCGCAAGCTCGGCGTGCCGGCGATCAAGGGGCCGCTCGGAGCCTTCAAGGTCTCCGACGAGATCGAGGTTGAATTCAAGTTCGCGCTGGCCGCGGCGGGCGAGGCAGCGGATTGACTCAGTCCCCGGCGCTATCGGTGCGCCCTTCAGGTGAGGCTCCGCCCCGCTCACAGAAGGCGCCACCCTGCTGGTAGGGCTTGCCGCGGAGCCGTTGGGCCACCGTGGCGCCTCGCCAGCCGAGGTAGCCCTTGTTGAAGGCCACGATCTGGGCGGGATCCAGATAGGGGTTCTTCGTTCCTGCCAGTGCCACCAGGGCCAGCACTTGTTCGGCCACGCTTACTGGACAGCCAGGGAGCCGCAAGGTGGGCGACTTGCGCTTGCGGGCCAGCTCGATCCCCACTGAAACCATCTTCTTGTAGATGTCGTCATGCTTGGCGTGGTGCGGGTCCTTGGTGGTCCGGTCCTGGTAGAGACTCGCCATGTCGACCTGTTGTCCCTGGATCTCGCCCTTCCAGGTGGCGCAGTCGCCGATGAACAGCACCTTCTCACCTGGGCCAGCGTCGATGGGGCCCTCGTAGGCGCCAAACACCACGTGCAGTCGAGGCATCTTGGCGTCTGTCTCGGCGTCGGCCAACCGCATGATCTCGATGGCCTCCTCGATCGCTCCCGGACAGCCGCCCCAGCAGTAGTCGGTCCGTTCCGAATCGGGCGGCGGGCCCGCGTAGGCGGTGATGTTGGTGCCCTTGAAGTAGGGCTCCACGCGAACGAGCCCGACCTTGAAGCCCTCGGCTCGCTGCCGTGCTTGCTCGAGAGAGACGTCGCCGGTGATTTCGATCTGGTCCAGATCGATGGTGCCGAAGCCATGCTCGTGGGTGAGCCGGATGTGATCGACATCTCGGGCCTCGAGCCCGATGATGCTGCAACACACGGCGTCGAAGGCCACCTGATCGTTGCCCATGATGATGAGGCCCAGATCGAAGGGAATGGGGGTGAGCATCCGACCCTCCCCTGCAGTGATGGCGTCGATGGCGCAGAACTGGGGCTGGATGATGTGCTGCAGGTCGGCGATCTTCTCGTTGAGCCGGTGGTCGTGATCGATGAGCCGATGACGGTCGTCTTGGATCCCGATGTAGTTCTTGATGCCGAAGGTCACCGTCGTCCAGGGATGGGACTTGAACTTGGGGCAGTTCACGAAGAAGTCGGTGCGGGCGATCGGCTCGGGCGTGTAGAGGTAGTCGCGCAACCGGCCCTCGTGGGTGAGGGGGATTTCGACCTGTCGCTCCTCTTCCAGGTGGTAGTGCTTGACCCCAGCGCGCCGGAACATCGGGTAGTAGTCGGCGCCGTCGAAGGCCGTGCGAGTCGGGATGGTGATGCCGCAGCGCTCGCCCACCGCGAGCTCGCGCATCTTGCCGCCGTCCCGATCACGGAGCGCCGCCACCACCCCCTCGATGAACTCGGCGCGGGTATGAGCGTGGGGGAACATCGGGCCAGCGGCCACGACGTTGGGCTTCACCAGGGTGCGCCCAGTGGGCCTGAGGTCGAGCTCTTCGAGACCTTCGCGGATGATTTCTCGGATCCGCTGCACATCGTAGGTTTCACAGCGCCGGATGATCACCTTGGCTTGAGGCTTGCTCATGAGATCGAAGGTACGGATCAACAAGCTGACGAGCAACGCCTTTCTCCCAAGGCCCTGAGACCGTGCTGGATCACGTCGCAGCCACAGGTGGATCTCCAGCGAACCACATTTGACTACATATCCCGGTTCAGCTGACTCGATGTGGGTGTAAGTGCGCAGAATTGCGACCAGTCATGCCACTGGTGCGTCCCTTGCTTACGCCTGCAGCGTGACTCGATTCCTCACCATGCTCGTCATCCTCGGATGGCTCGGGGTCGGCTGTGGTCCAGCGGACCAGCATGGCTCGGACGAGCAGAACGTGACGGTCGACACCGAGTCTGAGCTCGCCTGGGCGCAGTATTTGGCGAACCTCGAGTACGCCCAGAGCTACCAGCCCACCTGTCTCCGCCCATCAGTAGCCAGTGACGATGAGCCCCAGGTCGAGCGGCCCAGGGTGTTGGTGACCGGTTTTGGGCGCTTCCAGTCCAATCGCCAGAACGCTACCGGTGAGGTCGTCAGCGCTTTGCTCGACGAGCTCACCTATCCGCTGACCGATCCTCCAGCCTACGGGCAGATTGACCCACCGGCACCTCAGACCGCTGTGGCGCTGGGCCGGGTGGAGCTCCCCAAGGTCGGCGAAGTGGACGTCTGCGCCATGGTGCTGCCCGTCTTCTGGGATTTGGCGGCGGTGCTGGTGCTCGCAGAGATCGAGGCCTTTGCCCCAGACTTCGTCTTGCTCAACGGCATTGCTGGGTGGCGCCAGCCCCTGTGGCTCGAGCTTGGCTCGATCAATCGTGCCCGGGCCCTAGAGGATGGTTCGGACGTGCTGATGCCCATCGAGGAAGGGGCGCCGCTCATCGCTACGGCCTCGGAGGACGACTACGCCCGTCCGCTGCTCTTGTCGTGGCACACGGTTAGGGCAGCAGTCGACGGTGCCATCGAGGCTCATGGGCAGGACGAACGGGACGGCACGCCGCTGTCCGATATCCTTCAAGGGGCGCGTTTTGCCGGCTATCCGCGCAGCTCCAACACTTATCTGTGCAACAACACGGCCTATACCGTCGGCTACCTGATGGATCACCCTGGGGACACCGTGCGGCTGCTCGAAGCGAGCCACCCTCGTGAGGGCTTCGATGATGGGCTCGACGTGGTGCTCAGCGAGGACCACAGCGGCACGCCTCGGGTGTTCGTCCACTGGCCCAGCAATCTGGAAGGCGAGCATCTCGGAGCAGCGGCTGCCGTGATGCGCGCCCTGATCGACGGGCAGCTCGATGCCCTGGTCAACGACGGCGAGCTTCCCACGCCGGGGGACAACGACATCGCCGAGCTGCAGCCCGACGCGCCGGGCGGCGATACCTACTAGCTCGAGCGATCTCACCGGCGCTCCTTTGGGATCACCATCCCACAGAACCGACCTGCCCACGGCCTGTCTTTCGCAGCGGGAGCCCGCTTGAGCTGGCGCCCGGCTCCCCTTTGCGCTGCTTCGGGAGCCGCGCTAGCCTGCGCTACGATGGCCGACCCAAAGGACACTGACGAGCCGTCCAGTTTGTCGGAGGATCCCTTCGACCTGTGCGGTGTCGCCATCGACGACAAATATCGCGTCGACCGGTTGGTGGGCCGTGGGGGCTTCGGTGTCGTGTACCGGGGGGTCCACATCGGCTTCGACGAGCCCATCGCCATCAAGTGTCTGAAGCTTCCCGGCGAGCTGAAAGAGCAAGAGCGGGACCAGCTGCTGGCCCGGCTCAAGGACGAGGGTCGGGTGCTCCACCGCTTGTCCAAGCTGTCGAGCGGTATCGTGCAGGCGCTGGACGTTGGTGCGATGACCACGCCTAACGGCAAGTGGGTGCCCTATCTGGTCCTAGAGTGGTTGGAGGGCGAGACGCTGGCGGAGCACCTGCGGGGTCGCCGGGACCGGGGGGATGGTCCCGCGAGTCTCGAGGAGGCGCTCGAGTTGCTCGAGCCAGTGGCCCGTGCGCTGGCGGTTGCTCACCGACAGAAGGTGGCTCATCGGGACGTGAAGCCCGAGAATATCTACCTCACCGAGGTGAGCGGTCAGCGCACGCTCAAGGTGCTCGATTTTGGCATTGCCAAGGTGTTGACCCAACATGCCACCTTCACCGCTGCCCCAGCGGCGACGGCTCAACAGGCCAGCGCTTTCACCCCGAGCTACGGCGCGCCCGAGCAGTTCAACAAGAAGCGTGGCGCCACCGGGCCCTGGACCGATGTTTTTGCTCTCGCATTGATCGCCGTCGAGCTGGTGAGCGGTGAGCGGGCCCTGGATGGCGACGACGCCACCCAGCTGTACATCTCGGCGGCAGATCCGGCCTCCCGCCCGACGCTCCGCTACCACGGCGTCGAGACGAGCGATGCGGTCGAGGATGTGCTGGCCCGGGCCATGGCCATCGAGCCCAGCGATCGCTATCAAGACGCTGGCTCGTTCTGGGACGCCTTGAGCTCCGCGGCAGGGAAGAAGCCAAAGGTCGATCCGGCCCAGACGGACGTGTCCGAGACCGGTGAGTTCATCTCTCATCACGACATTTCGCTGGACCGAAATGATCTGTCTGACCCGCCGGCAGCGATTGGCGACGATGGTGATACCGACGAGCTGCCCTCGACCAGGCGAGATCGGTCGGGGCGTCCGGTGGCGCCGGCGGCTCGGGAGCGGATAGCGTCCAAGTCGTCTGAAGCGGATCGGAAGCGCTTGATCGACGAGACGGCCGTCACGCCTGAGAGCACCACGACCATCGATCCATTGGCCTCGCCGCGCTGGGTGCCGGTCGTCGTTCTGCTGGCCCTGGCAGGGGCGGCGCTGCTCTATCTACAGCTGCGCGAGATTGGCCCCGATGAGGTGGACGAGCAGCGAGCCCGTGTCCAGCGGAGTGGAAGGACTGCTTCGCCGACCGCACCGGGCCTTTCGTCGCGACTGTCCGGTGACCCGGTGGCCTCCGCGAGCGCCGCCTCCGGCGCCCCCATGGACGCCTCGGTCGATGGGCCGGACGTCGAGTTGCTCGATGCCGGGCTCGACGGTGCGGGTGGCGGTGGTGGAGGGGACGCCGAGGCGCCTGCCGTGACGCCGCCGGCGGGCATGGTCTTCGTCGCCGGCAACCAGGGTGATGCTGGCATCGCGGGGTTCTTCATCGACCAGGCCGAGGTCAGCACCAAGGCCTATCAGGACTGCGTCATGGCCGGTCGCTGCGTCCGTGCTAGCCGCGTCGTCTTGGACGAGCTGTCGGCTGCTGCGCTCGGCGGCGTAGAGGGGGTCGACTCGACGACCACGCCCGAGCAGCTGGCGGCCGCCTGGGGCAAGCGCTGCAACGCGGCGCGAGACGCCTTCGACCACCCGGTCAACTGCGTCAACCACGGCAGCGCGACGGACTATTGCCGCTTTCGCGATCGGCGTTTGCCCACCTCGGCCGAATGGTCTCTCGCTGCGGCTGGCGCCCTGGACAGGCGCTTTCCTTGGGGTGAGACTCAGCCTGAGTGCGCCACCGCCTGTTACGGGCTCAATGGCAGCTGTATCGGTAACGCCAGTGAGGTAGCCAGCTGTCCGAGCGGCTCGCGCAGTGGGGACATCACCCCCGAGGGCGTCGTCGATCTCGGCGGCAACCTGGCCGAGTGGGTCTCCGACTCAGCCCCGGACAAGACCGCTGGCGGACAACCCTGGCACCTGCTTCGCGGGGGCAGTTTCTCGGACGAGGCCCCGCTGCTGGTGGTGACCACCAAGCGCGCCGTCCCGGACGTGACCGCCCACGTGACCATCGGCTTCCGCTGCGCCCTGGACGTTCCCTAGGCACCGCAGCCCTGTGGGTGGCCCGTTCTTGGGCGGGGTGTCCCCAGGGTGAGACCCCGCCCAAGAACGGGGCTGGGCCTTACATCAAGGTGTCAGCGAAATGGGCGGCGAGTTGCTCGTAGACATCGCGGCGCACAGCCCAGGTCTCTCGAGCCAGCACGCGCAGGGTCGTCCACTTGTGGTCGTCGAATTCGGTCGCTGCGGCGTCAGCGAGGCTGACGGTCGCGCTATCCTTCACCTGGAACAGAAAGAACTTCTGCACCTGACCCCGCCCGACCTTCTTGCGCCGCGCCGCGACCGGCAGCTCGTAGGCTAACCAGCGGGGATGTTCGGCGAGCAGCTCGACCTGCTCAGGGTGCAAACCCGTCTCCTCTTCCATTTCCCGCAGTGCGGCCTCGAGCGGCTCTTCGTCCTTCTGCAGGCCACCTTGAGGCAACTGCCACTGGCCCGCCCGGTCAGCTCGCTGGAAGGCCAGGACCTCGCCCTGACGGTTGCACAAGATGATGCCAACGTTGGCTCGAAAAAACTGGGTGGCCATGCCTGCTCCAGGTCCATTGTGCGGCCACCGAGCGCCGTTGGCGACCCTGTGGCGGCATCTCGGTCCCGCTGGGCTTCCGATGTCGATCCCTTGGCTGGCGCTTCGCGCTACCCTGAACGGTGCTCGGGATGGGGCGGTTGGGCAAAGCACCAGCAGGCTGGCCGGGGCGGTGGTGGGTTGTCTACCGGTGGCAAAGAGGGCGCAAGCCGGTACCATGGTCGCCACGAGGCACAGCATGACTAAGACACGGCAGTACAACGTTGCTCCTATCGCAATCATCCTGTTCGGCGCCGCCATCGTCCTAGGCAGCGCTTGCTCAGACGACGAGGATGACGTCTGGACGAACAGCTCGAGCAGCTCGGGATCTGGCGGCAGCTCGAGCAGCGGTACCGGCGGCAGCTCGAGTAGTGGCACCGGCGGCAGCTCGAGCAGTGGCACTGGCGGCGGTGGCGGTCAGGGCGCTGCCTGGCTCGGCTGTGACGCCCTCGAGCCCGCGACGGGCAACATCATCCAAGTGACGCCCTCCCAAACCGCAGAGCTGCAGAGCATCGTGAGCTCGGCGGCGGCGGGGGATACCATCGCCTTTGCCGATGGCACCTACGATCTGAATGGCGACTACCTGTGGATCTCAGCCGCCGGCGTCAGCCTCCGCTCTCAGAGCGGCAATCGCGAAGCAGTGATCCTCGACGGCGGTTACAGCACCACCGAGATCATTACGGTGGCCGCCTCGGACGTGACCATTGCCGATCTGACCATCCAGCGGGCCTACACCCATCCGATCCACGTGGTCACCAGCTCAGCGGTCGATACGGTGGGCACGCTCATCTACAACGTTCACATCATCGATCCCCGTCAGCAGGCCATCAAGATCAACCACCACAATGATGGCGCCTATCCGGACGATGGTGTCATCGCCTGTTCCCACATCGAGCTCACCGACCAGGGGCGCGGCCAGGTCGATACCCAGAGCACTAGCTGCTACACCGGCGGCGTCGATGCCCACTCCGCCAGGGGTTGGGTGATTCGGGACAACCTGATCGAGGGGTTCTGGTGCCCCACTGGGCTGTCCGAGCACGGCGTGCACATGTGGCGCGGTGGGCGGGACACCATCGTGGAGCGTAACGTCTTCATGAACAACGCTCGGGGGGTGGGTTTCGGCATGGCCACGAGCGGCACTGCGCGAACCTACAGCGACGATCCCTGCCCAGACGCGAGTGGCGGCTACGTCGGTGACTATGACGGCATGGTGCGCAACAACTTTATCTTCGCCAACGACAGTGGCTTGCTGAGCTCGGGCAGTGGTTTTGATTGTGGCATCTGTTTCTGGAGCGCCTGCGGTGCCCAGGCGGTGCACAACACCATCGTGTCCACTGGAGACATGTTCTCGGCCATCGAGTGGCGCTTCGCCACCAGCACGGGCGTCGAGATCACCAACAACATCGTCACCCATCCGCTGCGGGAGCGGGATGGCGCTTCTGCGACCGAGGCGGGCAACCTGGAGAGCGCCCAGCTGTCGCTCTTCGTCGACGGTGCCAATGGCAACTTGCACCTCGAGTCTGGTGCCAGCGCCGCCATCGATCAGGGCACAGCGCTCCCATCAGGTCAGTGCGACAACGACATCGACGGCGAGCCCCGGGACGACGGTCAGCTCGACATCGGTGCGGACGAGATCCCCTAGCCAACTAGTGGCTGGCACGGCGGCCGCGGACCGGCCTGCCGGCGCGCGACCCTGGGTTGTGCCTCACGAGACATGGCATCAGTCCAGCAGCTTCGCCGATAGTCCCAGCTCGGCGCCCAGCTCGGCTAGGGCTTTGCCGCGGCCGAGCCCTTCTTGCAAGGCGCGGTGCAGCTGCTCTTGGGCCGAGTGGGTTTCCAGGGTGAGACCGAGACGCTCCGCCAGGCTCAGCAGCTCGAGGACTGAGGCGATGGGACCACCAGAGCCGGTGTGGACGACGTCGGTGTCCCCGGCGCAGACTCGGTGCATCAGGTGAGCCAGCAACGCTTCGAAATGGCGGCAGGCTGCCTCCCGGCGCAGCTCGCAGCCGTAGGCTGCGGCATCGTCGACGATGGCAATGGCTTGATGGTAGGCGCTCGGCTCGAAGGCGTGTACCGGTGCGCCGGCGAGCTCTTGGTCAAACCGATGGGCTAATGCCAGCTGGGCCGACATCTTCAGCTCGTGCGGTAGCGGCAGACCCGCCTCGTGGAACTGGGCGATGGTGCGGCGGGCATCCTGGTACGCTGTCTCGTATTGAGCGGCGAAGCGCTCCCGGCGCTCTTCGAACAGGGCATGGCTGATGGCCTCGCGGCTACTGGGCAGGATGCAGTCGATGCCGCGGTCGTTCGGGCCAAGCTCCTCTTCGACCACCCGCAACAGGGACAACAAGGACGGTTTCGACAGCTGGCTCCAGAGTCTCTCGGAGGTCTGCTTGAAGGCCTCCTCCCCTTCGAAAGGCCGGAGCACGCAGTGCAGGTCGACGCCGCCGAAGAACAGGGCGCAGCTCGCGAACTCGCTGCGCGAGGTCGTCGCGAGGTCTTGGAGGGCGATCCGGCCGGTGGCGAGGGTGAGCCGGCCGCTCTCCACTTTGCGGTGGTCGGTCAGGCGATAGCGGCGGCCGGCGAGTTGTCCTTCGGCGGGCAAATCGAGGGGGAGGGCGCTGAGGGCGATGTGGGCTGCCAGGGAGGCATCATTGGCTCGCACCGGCGCGACCTGCTTGCGATAGATGTCTGCGCCGGTCCCCTGGCTGGCGACGTTGCTGCGCGCCTCGCCGAGTTGCTCGAGAAAGCTCTCCTCCCGCCCGCCGGCGCCGAGCACCTCCAGTTGATCGAGCAGCCGGCCTGCATAGCGCAGCACCTGCACCGTCTCGATACCGGCCAAGTCGTTGAAGAACCATCCGCAGCTGGTGAACATGAGCATGCTGCTGCGTTGCATCTCCAAGAGGCGCAGCCCGCGCACTTGCTCGTCCTCCGAGAGTCGGCGTCCACCGTGGCGTTCGAAGAAGGTCCCGCGATCCGCTCCCGGGTCGACGAGCAGCTCGATATAGGCGTCGCGGAGCGCCCAGGGATCGGTGGTGAGCTCGCCGGCCTGCTGCTCGAAGACAGCGGCGGCCTGATCGCGCAATCCGTCGAGGGCATCGCGGAGCGGCCTGCGCCAGCTTTGGTTCCAGCCTGGCTTGCCACCGGTGTGGCAGCCACAGTCTCTGAACCAACGACCCACCCCGTGGGCGCAGCTCCAGGACGTGCCCTTGCCATCCTCGCCTGCCTTGAGCTCGACCTCCATTTCCGCCGGGTGGCGATCGAGCAGCTCGGCATAGTTGGTCACCCAGAAGCCCCGCCGCTGGGCCTCCTCCTTCAATGCGTGGGCCAGACAGCGGTCGCCGAACTTGAAATGGTGACCATAGCTCTCGCCGTCGGTGACCGCGTGGACCACCGTGCCGTCGCCACCTGAGGACAGCTCGAAGCGGTCGATGAGGGTCCGGCTAGAGCCTAAGATGCCTTCGAAGGCCAAGGACTGAGAGATGGAACCGTCGTAGAAGAAGAGCGCAATCGAACGGCCCGAGCCGTCGCGGTGCAGGTAGCGATAGGGCTGACGAGGGTCGATGCTCCCGTCCGACACGTCGCGCCACTGTCCTGACTGCCCAACCCGTTGGGCCTGCCCGGGGGCCAGCAGCGCGAAGCTCATCCCCTCGTCGATGAGCGCGCCGAGGGTGCGGTCGTCGCACGCCGTCTCGGGCATCCAGAGCGCCTCTGCGTCTCGTCCGAAGCGCAGCCGGAACTCGCTGAGGCCCCAGCGGATCTGGGTCCTCATGTCCCGCTCGTTACACAGCGGCAGGATCCCGTGGTTGTAGCCCTGAGCGATGGCGTTGCCGTGGCCACGGTCACGTAGGCTCTGCCGGTCGCCGGTCAGGATGCGGCGCCAGGTCTTGGGGTGATGCTGCTTCAGCCAACTGACCAGCGTCGGGCCGAAGTTGAAGCTGATGCGGCGGTAGTTGTTGACGATGTCCGCCACCTTGCCGCCATCGTCGTAGATTCGAGCGTAGGCGTTGGGGCGGTAACATTC